>CAZHAH010000004.1:0-76148 GCA_964530095.1 uncultured Desulfobacteraceae bacterium
TGTCCCGCACTTTCTGATTTTTTAACATTTCTACAACAGCCGTGATTTACACCCCCACGAGATCTATATTGATCCGAACCAGGTGCGTCAAAATCTTTTTCCGACAAACCAGGGTCGGTCGATGAATGGCGCCTTAGAGGATCTATACATCCACACGAAGGAATCGGGTCCGATACGTTCTGTGCTTGCGTTTGAAAACATCGGATTTGAAAGCCTTCGCGAGGATGAAAAAGAAATTCTGCAACTCGCACTTGACTTGGCCCATGGCGTCATCGAAAAAAAAGTATTTTTCCAGATCTCTCAGGAATCCTCCATTATCGACGGGGTCACTGAAGGTTATTCACAGGCCTTTTTTATTGAATACCTGCGCAGAGAAAGCGAAAATGCTAACCGCAACGGGTATCCTCTGACGCTTTTTACCCTATCGATTCCCAATTTTGAAGACATTACCCGAAGCATTAATATTAAACTCAAAAATGATTTGATTCGAATTATCCAGGATGGTATTTTAAAACTGCTCCGCAAATCCGATATCGTGGCCAGATGGGAAACGGCCTCATTCGCCGTGCTATTACCTCATACCGCGCTTGACAAGGCGCGTGTGGCCTTGGAGAGGATTAATAATTATTTAACGAAAGATCTATCAGGCCATCAACCATCCACGGTCGCCTTTGAGATTGAAACCGGGATTAGCCTCTATGACCCCGAAAGCCACCGTACACCAGAAGCCTTCTTTTCCCATGCCCAGCCTCAAAAAGGATCTTCAAAAGTTCCGGCAGAGAGTTTACCTAAGACAAAGAAAAGTCGTAGTTCTGTCGCTCAAAATAGCTAAAAGCCAATATAAAATACCGCTGGAGAATCAGGAGAAAAGGGCCCCGCATGAGTCCTAAAAAAGAACCCAGACTCGGTGATTTGCTGATTAAGGAAGGCCTTATTTCCGAAGCAGACATCAAGAAGGTATTGGCCTACCAAAAGGGCCAAAAGAAGTATATACCGTTTGGAGATGCCTGCGTTGAATTAAAGCTTATCACACAATCGGATTTGAACCGAGTCCTCGATAAGTATAAAAAACGGATCAAGATCGGAGACCTTCTGATTAATCTGGACTTGATCACTCCGGAAGAACTGAAAGTTGCCCTCGACGAACAGAAAGCCAGCAAGGAGAAACTCGGTGATATCCTTGTTAAAAACGAAAAAATCACCGAAGAATCGCTCATCGATACCTTGTCGGTTCAAATGGGGATCCCCAAAATAATTCCGGATGTTGAGCTCATCGACAAAAACCTTTTAAAAATGGTCAAAGAGACCTTTTTGAAACAAAATGAGGTTATACCGGCATTTAAAGAGGGGAATACGATTACGGCTATAATGAGCGATCCTTTAAATGAGGATATCATCCGCAATTTAAACTATATCTATCACGCCCAAATTGAACCGGCCATCGCACCCGGTTCGGAAATCCTGGCCGCAATTCAAAAATATTACCATCCGGAAAAGACGGCATCCAAGAAAGGGGAAGCCCGTTCAGACGACAAAGTTACCCTAACAGTCGGTGATGCGGATTTCGAATTGGAAGATGAGGGTAACGTCGTATCGACATTTAACTATATTATGAGTCATGCGGTTAAAGATGGCGCCAGCGATATTCATATCGAACCGAGGGAGAGAAGTATTCGGGTTCGGTTCCGGGTCGACGGCATATTGCAGCATAAAACAGATTTGCCTTCTTCGATCGCCCAAAAACTAATTTCAAGGATCAAAGTTTTATCCGGGGTGGATATCGCCGAAAAGCGGCGGCATCAGGATGGTCGCATCCAGGCCCGGGTATTGGGTAACAGAGTCGATTTGCGGGTTTCCGTTTACGCCGCGGTTCATGGTGAAAATGTTGTCATCCGAGTCCTGCACCGCCAAAGCAGCCTCCTCAATCTTGATCAGTTGGGGCTTTCGCCTGCCAATCGCGTCCTGTTTCAGAAAATTTTGGATCAGCCTTCGGGAACCATCCTTTCTACGGGTCCCACGGGAAGCGGAAAAACGACCACGCTCTATGCCGCTTTAAATTATCTAAATGATGGAGAAAGGGCTATCATTACGGTTGAGGATCCGGTTGAGTACATCATGGAAGGAATTGTTCAGGGACAGCTCGATAAAAAAATCGGGCACAGTTTCGTTGAGTTTCTGCGATCGATGATGCGGCAGGACCCGGATGTGATCATGCTGGGTGAGATTCGGGATGCGACTGCGGCCGAAGCGGCCGTACAAGCTGCCCTGACAGGACACAAGGTGCTGAGCACATTTCATTCCGACGACGCCACCAGCGCTCTTTTACGGCTGATGGATATGGGGATTGAAGCGTATCTGGTTTCATCCACAATGAGTTCGGTTCTCAGCCAGCGTCTGGTTCGGGTCTTATGCCCCAGCTGCCGCGAACCCCATGTTCCTCCAAAAGCACTCATCGATGCGTTTAATTTTCGTTCGATCGATATGAGTCAATTTACATTGTATCGTCCGGTTGGCTGTTCGGAGTGTAATGATATTGGATACCGGGGACGTACCGCGATTCATGAGCTTTTATTCTTAAACGAGCCGGTATGTACCGCGCTCCAGAAACAGAAAACAGCCCACGAATTGCGCACCGTCGCACGCTACACGGCGGATCTTATCAATATGAGCGAGGATGGATTCTATAAGGCCACTAAAGGAATTACTTCCCTGGAAGAAGTTTTGCGTCTGGTTTATTTTAACGAAAGCGATGAAGAGTCGGCCCGCAGTGCGGAGGAGATTGTTGCCATTTGCGAAGGCGAGGCCGATATGGACGTTATGCCGATAGAACTGGGGCAGCCAATCAAAAAGGATCCCATAGAAATCAAAACGGAGCCTGCCACAACGACCGGACCGATTCCGGATGGGTTTGATAGGGAAATTTTTCGAATGCGCCTGGATGCGACTACAATTCATAATGAGGGTGAACAGATCGCGGATTTCTTCAAAGCGTATCAAGGGATTCTGGGAGAGCTTGGCAAAACGCTCGATTCGAATTTGCGGGGTGATTTTGAGGATTTTATCACATATACCGTCAAGCGTTTGGAGACATCCTTAAAAGCCGAGTTTGTAGAATTTTGTATCTACGTCAAAAACGGTGAAGCTAAAATTTTAGTCGAAACAATGATTCCGCAAAAAGTGTCTGCACCCACGGTTAAACTCGGCCAAGATGAGGGGGCTCGATTGATTAATTTCTTAAAGCCTTACGGCGGTCAGGAGGACCGTCTTATCACCGCGAATCCTCTTCGCCAAAAGGGTCGTTCTCAGCGGGGCAAAGGGTCTCTGGTTGAACTTTTAAGGCAAAATGAATCCCGACCGATTCAGTCCTCAAACCGCCAGGGGGCAACCAGATCGGCGATCTCTGGCCCTCAGGTTGTTAAAAGAAAAATTAATACGCCCACTCAACGTGCCCGATTATTCCGAAAACATGTAGAAGAGCTGGAATTGGCAAAACATCTCGGGGGATAAAACTCAGCCGTGGAATAATTGCCGAAATGTCGAGCCAATTTCAAAACACCCCATTTCGGCCAATCTCTGCGTCAAGCTCAAATTTCGCACGAAGTGAAGCTATCGCGCTATCCTAAAAATACTCAATGTATTCCTGCGGTTCAAATTTTCGCTTTCCCCCGATCAAAGTCCGGGATCTTCGACTTGACCTTAACCAAACTGAAACGTTTTGAAACTGGCTCTGTCGTTAGCGAAATGGTCATAATACCCTCATTAAGTCTCTACCATTTGATTGTAAATAAAAGCTTCGGCGTTATCTCTCCCTGGGTATTTCACGCGGTCATTCCGAACCGCAAATGAACCTTCCACCATTGCGAAAGCTACTGAAATCAATTGATTTCATGTGTTTGACATCATAATCGCGATGCTTATTTTTACGATTAAAAACAGGCTAAAAGTCATCTCAAAAAGACATTTTTGACTTTTGGTTTGCCATTATTGTGTTCTTCCAGAATGGCGGAATATCGTACAAAATGATTTTTGAGACCGCTAATACACCAAACGGCCTAAGACTCAGGAGGAATGGATGCGTTTTGATAAATTTACCCTAAAATCACAAGAGCTGATTCAGAGTGCCCAGTCGCTGGCTTCACAACAGCATCACCCGCAAATCGAACCGGAGCATCTCCTGGTGGCCATGCTGTCCGAAAGGGAAGGGGTTGCCAGAAGTATCCTGCGCAAGCTGGGTGTATCTCCGGATGCGGTGGTCCAAGCGATTAGGCTTTTGTTCGACAAAATGCCGCATGTGAGCGGGGCGGGTGAAATTTATATTTCTCCCAAAGCCAAAACCGTCCTCGAGACGGCATTCAATGAAGCCACGAAAATGAAAGATCAGTATGTCGGCATAGAGCATATTTTGCTAGCCATAGCGGAGGCAAAAGAGAGTGAGGCGGCTGCAAACCTTAACCATCAAGGGATTACACGCGAATCGATTCTTAAAGTCCTGATTGAAATTCGCGGCACCCAGAGAATAACAGACCCAAACCCTGAAGAAAAATACCAGGCTCTCGATAAATTCAGCCGTGATTTAACGGACTCTGCGAGACTGGGAAAGCTCGATCCGGTAATCGGGCGGGATGATGAAATCCGGCGGATCGTACAGGTGCTTTCAAGACGGACTAAAAATAATCCTGTCTTGATTGGCGAACCGGGCGTTGGTAAGACCGCCATTGTCGAAGGTCTGGCCCAACGGATTATTGAAGGCGATGTTTCGGAAACACTCAAGAACCGACGTCTTGTGGCTCTCGACATGGGGGCCCTGGTGGCCGGGGCCAAATACCGGGGTGAATTCGAAGACCGTCTAAAGGCCGTGATAAAAGAGGTCGAAAATGCTGAAGGTGAGGTGATTCTTTTTATTGATGAATTGCACACCCTGGTAGGCGCGGGGGCAAGCGAAGGTGCCGTGGATGCATCCAACATGTTAAAACCGGCCCTTGCGCGGGGAACCTTGAGGTGTGTGGGGGCGACCACCCTAAATGAATATCGCAAATATATAGAAAAAGATGCCGCCCTTGAACGGCGGTTTCAACCGGTAATGGTGCTTGAACCCACGGTCGAAGACACAATCTCGATTCTGCGCGGGCTAAAAGAAAAATATGAAGTCCACCATGGTGTACGCATAAAAGATTCAGCGATCCTTGCTGCGGCTTCGCTTTCAAACCGTTACATCTCGGACCGTTTTCTTCCGGATAAGGCTATCGATCTCATCGATGAATGTGCCTCGAAGCTCAGAATCGAAATCGACAGCATGCCGGTGGAAATAGATGAGATCCAGCGCAAAATCACCCAAATCGAAATAGAGCGTGAAGCCTTAAAAAAGGAAACCGATCCGGCATCAAAAGAACGTCTGGCCAAACTCAAACGGGATCTTGCGGCCATGCAGGAAGAGATCACGGAAATGAAAGCGCATTGGCAAAATGAAAAAGACATGATTCAAACGATCCGCACCATAAAGGAACAGTTGGAGCAGATCGGGATTGAAGAGCAAAAAG
Source organism: uncultured Desulfobacteraceae bacterium (assembly GCA_964530095.1). Taxonomy (GTDB): domain Bacteria; phylum Desulfobacterota; class Desulfobacteria; order Desulfobacterales; family CAZHA01; genus CAZHAH01. The sequence goes on from CAZHAH010000004.1 coordinate 5,538, forward strand.
CGGAGAGAGAAGGGGATTTGGCGCGAGTGGCGGAGTTGCGGTATGGAGAGGCAGCCGATTTGAAAAAACGGTTGGACAAAGCAAACCTCACATTGGAGACATTTCAAAATGAGAGAAAAATGCTCAAAGAAGAAGTGGATGATGAAGACGTGGCTGAGGTCATATCCAGATGGACGGGGATTCCGGTGTCTAAAATGCTGGAAGGAGAAAGAGAGAAACTTATCCGGATGGAGGCCCTCTTAGGCGAAAGGGTTATCGGACAGAATGAGGCCATCTCCGCCGTATCCAATGCAGTAAGACGCGCACGCTCCGGTTTGCAGGACCCCAATCGGCCAATCGGTTCCTTTATATTTATGGGACCGACCGGCGTCGGCAAAACAGAATTGGCCAAAGCCCTGGCTGAATTTATTTTTGACAGTGAACAGGCCATCGTACGAGTCGATATGTCCGAATATATGGAAAAACATTCGGTATCAAGGCTCATCGGGGCACCGCCCGGATATGTGGGATACGAAGAGGGCGGTTACTTGACCGAGTCGATCCGAAGACGGCCTTATTCTGTTGTTCTGTTTGACGAAATTGAAAAAGCGCATCCGGAGGTGTTCAACGTTCTGCTACAGATTTTGGATGATGGCCGCATGACGGATGGTCATGGCCGCACGGTGGATTTTAAAAATACGATTATCATCATGACCTCTAATGTCGGAAGCCAATGGATTCAAACGCATACGGCATCTGAGCGCTTAGAAATGGAAGAACGCGTCACCGAAGCCCTGCGGGCCAGCTTTAAGCCCGAGTTCTTGAATCGAATCGATGAAATTATCATTTTTGATAATCTTAAGCCGGAACAGATTGCTCAGATCGTTGAAATCCAGATGACACACCTGGGGCACCGTCTGGCTGAAAAAAATATTCGTCTCGATCTTCAAAAAAGTACCAAAACATTTCTGGCCGCCAAAGGTTATGATCCGGTTTACGGGGCTCGCCCTTTAAACCGAGCTCTTCAGCAGTATATTGAAAACCCGTTGGCCATGGAGATTTTGAATGGAGAAATTAACGAAGGCGCTCATTTGCAGGCCAACGTCAAAGATGATCAGATCGTGTTTGAAGTGATTTGACGGGCGGCGTGTGTCCGCGGGAATTCAGCTATTGTATTATGCTTAGCGCTATCGTAGAGTCACCGTATTTGAATTCGCGACTTTTTAAGAGATCATCAATAAATACAAAATGAAATTTTCGGCAACGGAAAAATTACGCCGGTTTTATCGTCGGTTTGCAGGCGATGATCATGTGCTAATCATGATATTTGCCGATCCGGACGCGATTGCGAGTGCTATGGCCATAAAAAGACTTTTATGGCGCAAAGTGGCCCGTGTTCGCATTGCCAAAATCAATACCATTAAGCGGCCGGACAATCTGGCTATGGTTCGTCTTTTAGGGGTAAAACTGGTTAACGCCAGGGAAATCGATCCGTCTCAATTCAATCGTCTGGTGATGGTTGACTCCCAGCCGGGACATCACGAAGACTTTAAAGGGCTAAAACCGGATATTGTAATCGATCATCATCCCGAAAGCGATTTCGAAGCATCTTTTAAGGATGTGCGCCCTAAATACGGAGCCACAGCCACCATTATCACCGAGTACCTAAAGGCAGCTCGGATTAAGCCTTCGGTGAAACTGGCCACGGGTCTGTTTCATGCCATCAAAACGGATACCCAAAATTTTGAGAGACAGGCATTGATTGAAGATATGCAAGCCTTTCAATTCCTTTTTCGTCATGCAAACCTGAATCTGGCCTGGAAGATCGAGCACGCCGAGTTGAAGGCCGGTTTCTTAAAATACTTTAAAATTGCACTCAAAGAGATGCGGTTGCGCAAAGGATGGATTTTTTCACATCTTGGCAATGTGGCCAACCCGGATATTTGTGTGATACTGGCTGATTTTTTTATGAAAGTCGATGCGGTTACCTGGAGTCTTGTTTCAGGTATCTATAATAAGAAACTGATCCTTATTTTCCGAAACGACGGGTTGAGAAAGGATGCCGGAATCCTGGCTCAGAAAAGCTTTGGTTATATCGGTTCGGCGGGCGGTCATAAAAGCATGGCCCGGGCTGAAATTTCAATCAACGATCTAAAAGACCGCGTCGATCATAAAGACAGTGCCAAAATGTTGGCCTGGATTATTCAAAACGTTCAAAAAAAGCCGGCTTCATCCGGCGCACGCAATAATGTAAAATGAAAGCGGATAATGACATTAGAGTGACCATTCTTGGATCGGGAACTTGCGTTCCCTCCCTGAAGCGGAGTGCCTGTTCGCTATTAATGGAAACCGGCGGCTACAAAATGGTGTTTGACATGGGGCCCGGTACCATGCGCAGGCTCCTTGAGGCAGATACGGAAATTTTTGATGTAGACTTTATTTTTTTGAGCCATTTTCATCCCGATCATACCGGCGAGTTGGTTCCTTTTCTATTTTCAAACAAATATACCGATGGGAATCGACGTCAAAAAACGCTTACCCTGGTGGGCGGGAAAGGCATCCGAAATTTTTTCAGCGCACTACAGAAGATCTATGGGAAATGGATCGTGCTTGAACCGGGTATGATGAACATAATCGAGTTGGATAACGGTGCATTTGATTCTTACGTTTTTGAAGGTTTTTCGGTCGAATCGTCCCCGGTGGCGCACAACCCCGAAAGTATTGCCTACCGGATTACAACTAGGGGCAATCGATCGGTGGTATATTCGGGAGACACGGATTATACTGAGAATCTGATACGACTGGCCTTGAATGCGGATCTTCTCATTTGCGAGTCGGCCTTTCCGGATACATTGAAAACCGAAGGGCATATGACGCCATCTCTTGCCGGAAAAATTGCGGTTTCGGCCCAGGTGCGCAAATTGGTTCTTACGCATCTATATCCTGAATGCGATAATGTCGACATCAAGAAAGAATGTCGCCGATCGTATTCAGGCCCAATCATCATTGCCGAAGATTTGATGAAGATAGAGGTTCCAAACGCTCGCTAAAAAGACGATTTCTATGCAGTACTATCCTATATTTCTAAGTATAACGGGGCGCAACTGTTTAGTGGCGGGCGGAGGATCTGTGGGCCGCCGGAAGGTAAGAACGCTGCTAAAGTGCGGTGCCAAGGTTACGGTCGTATGTCCGCATGCAGAGGCTGAATTGGCAGAACTGGCCCAAAGCGGTATGATCACATTAAAGCAACGTTCTTATTGTTCGGCGGATATGGACGGCATGTTTTTAGTAATCGGGGCAACGGATGATGAGAAGTTGAATATGCGGATCAGCAAGGAAGCCGAGGCCCATAACATACTTTACAATATCGCTGACCGCCCGGAGGCTTGTAACTTTATCCTTCCCGCACTGGTGCGAAGAGGGGATTTGATGATAGCCATTTCGACTTCAGGGAAAAGCCCGGCTTTTGCTAAGAAACTGAGAAAGGAACTGGAGACGGAATTCGGGGAAGAATATGCTGTGTTTCTTGCGCTTATGGGTGCGATACGAAAAGAATTGTTGAAGCAGGGTCATGCGCCACTGAAGCACAAAAAATTATTTGAGCGACTCATCGATAGCGGACTGATCGAGATGCTCACAGAAAAACGGGAGAAAGAGATCAATGCGGTTTTAGGTGAAATTTTGGGTGAAGGATATGAATTCAAAGCTTTGATGCAATCGGTGCAACCATCGGCCTGAACAAGGGCTATGGCACAGGCATAATAGAGAGGAGATTTAAAGTGGGAGGAATTGCTTTTCTGTTTCCCGGGCAGGGTTCTCAAAAAATCGGCATGGGCAAAGATTTTTATGAGGAGTATGATTTTGCTAGAGAATTGTTCGATATGGCTGAAGAAATTTCACGCCTCAATCTTTCCAGGCTTTGTTTTCAGGGCCCGCTAGATGAGCTTACGCAAACCGTCAACCTGCAGCCGGCCATAACGACCGTGAATCTAGCGGCCTTGACGGCAATTGCTAAAGAGAGGGTTCAGAGCGATATCGTTGCGGGACACAGCCTGGGAGAATACAGTGCCCTTTATGCCGCGGGTTTTATCTCAAATGAGGATACGCTAAAGCTCGTTTTCAAAAGGGGAACATTGATGCACCGTGAGGCAACGAGACATCAGGGGGCGATGCACGCCATTATCGGTCTTGGCATTGAGACGATCAACAAGTTGGTGGCCGAGGAGCAGAGCGAAGGCGTTGTCAGCGTCGCAAACCACAACACGGAAAATCAGATCGTGATCACCGGTGCCCCGGATTCAGTCCAACGGGTTTCAAATATGGCCGTTTCCCAAGGCGCAAAAACTGTACCACTAAAGGTTAGCGGCGCCTGGCATAGTCAATTGATCGAAGGGGCTGAAGATGAATTCAGGCAATCTCTGAATGCGATCTCCTTTAATACGCCCCACAGTGCGATTATTCATAATGTCACGGCCGAACTCTCGCGGGATCCAAAAGAAAGTCAAGCGATCATGGCCGATCAATTATGCAGCCCGGTTAAATGGTATGACGCAATGCGCCGAACCATGGCAGAAGAGGTATCGACTTTTGTGGAAGTGGGTCCAGGTAAAGTGCTGACCGGCTTGTTAAAGAAAATTCTGCCCCGGGATTATCCCTGTAAATTGTTTGCCGTAAATGACATGCATAGCCTGGAGCGTTTCCTTAAAGAAGTCGCTTGATGCAAGCCGGTAATCAGGCAGGGCTTTACTCATTTCCGGCCCGATACCACAGATCTAAATGCCAAATCAGACTCTGACAGCCTTCCGCAGGCTCGCTTTCTGGGCTCTGGCGGCGATCTATACGGCCGCCCTCCCGGAAGCAATTACGGTCTATCGTTCTATTGTTAGCCATTTTTCCGCCGCGGTTGCCGGTAGAATTCCCCTTGTTATGATCATCATTTTCGGATCGATTTATGTCCTGGCTGGATTCTTGATGCAAAGAAACGGCCGCCACATCAAATTCCTGTTTCCGAGCGCCCTCATTGTGTTTGCAGTGCTGAGCCTTGAATCCAATCCCAACAAGCACATTCATATCCCCGAATACATCCTTTTGGCGGGGATTCTTTATGCAGCGATTGCTCTAGATTACGAAGGCAAGGGTATTTTTATTCTCGTTTTTGTCTGTGCCTCGATGCTGGGTGTTGTAGATGAACTTGCCCAGGGCCTCCACCCGCAGCGCCGCTACGGTCTGGGTGATATGGCCGTTAACTCGGCATCGGCGCTGATCGGTGTTTTATTACTGATGGGTTTGCGTGATCCACCGCGAGGAGACTGGCGTTGGATATATTACTTAAAAGGAATGCCGCTTTGGTCGGTGATTGTTTTATTGGGGCTTTCGGGAGCCGGTCTGATGTGTTTCTATTTGAAAAAAGTGCAGATGAACAATGGCTTTTGGGGCGTCTATCCGATATGGCTTATGGGATGGAACGGCATATTTCTAGTCCTTTGTCTTGGGGCGAGCTACACTTTTTATTTTAACGGTTATAAAAGAAAGCAGCCATCATGGGCGAAAGATTCTTCAACAATCGATTATATGAAAACAATTAACTTATGGATATTTCCGCCGTTAACCATTCTATTCATCGCGCAGCTGTTGCCGATGGTTCTCGGGGTATCGGGATGGGATTTCAAATAACGTTAGGGACGATATTTAAATCGAATGGTAAATTGGGTGCCATTTTCGCGCTTGAGATCGATATTCCCCTCCAATTGATCTTCAGCCAGTATCGTAATCAGACGCAGGCCCAATGATTTTGAAGCCTTAAAATCATACCCTTGCGGGATTCCGATACCATTATCGCTCACCTTGAGTTCAATTTCTTTTTCGTCATTCCGATCAAAGGAAATATCAATTTGCCCTTGGTGCTTACCGGGGAAAGCGTGAGTGAGTGCATTTGAAATCAGTTCGTTGAGGATAATGCCGCACGTAATGGCACGATCGAGGTCAAGATGCGCGTCGACTATTTTAAGTTTTAGCAAGATATTTCGGGCATCAACCGCATGTGAGCGCATCAGACTTTGGGTTAGATTGTGAATATATGTTTTAAAATCGAATTCTGAAAGGCGTTTGGTTTTGTACAGCATTTCATGAATAAGCGCCATTGACTTGATCCGATTCTGACTCTCTTGGAACATCCTGGCATACTGAACGTCTTCAATCTTTGCGGCCTGGAGCCGAAGGAAACTGGTAATGATCTGCAAGTTGTTCTTAACGCGATGATGAACTTCGCGCAAAAGAACCTCTTTTTCTTTTAGCGAAACTTCCAGCTCGGTTTCCCTAAGCTTTAAATTTCTGAAAAGAAGACTGTAAGGCTTTACCAGTCCGGTTTCGATGATGGCTTTATAAATGAGATAAAAAGAGATGATTTTTAAGAAATGCCCAACGAGGTTTGAAAAACCATAAACACTTATATAAAATGTAAAAGCCAATTCCGATCCGATGGTAATAACGATGGAAGCAACAATCAATCGGAATACGCCGACATCAAATTGTTTTCTGTACTGAGATAAAAAGCCAATGGATGCGATCAAGATAAGAGAGATAATGTATTCGCTAATTTTCTTAAAGGGTGTCAATCCCACCCCTTCGATGAAACAGTCCGGAAAGATACCCCAATAAAAGATTGCCCCCAATAAAAGGGGAGTAATCAGGGAGTAGGTGATAAATACATTTTGAACCTTCAAGTTTTTGGTGAAGAAAAGGGGTGCGATCAAAAGCGAAATACTCTCCAGATATCTTGCCGCTATCCACAATTGGGTCGGTAGATTGGAACCGTACCCTTCGAAGATGTTCATTCCTTTATACGCCAGGGTATGAATCAAATCCACGCTTCCAATGAAAAGGTAGGCGATTCCAACGAAAAGGAGGTAATTGTTCGCTATAAACCGGCGCGAGTTCCAGGCCAGCATGAATATCCCGAATGCCACGCTGATACTGAAAAGTTCTCCCAGGGTGTGGAAAAGAAGAAAACTATACCGGCTGGTCAAATAGAGCCCCAATAGAATGAAGACCCAGGCTATGACGCGAACCTCTATGCGCATCGGTTGAGTCTTCATGGTATCACCGCTAGGCTAATCGGTTTTTAATTAGTGCTTGAACGAAAACTGCTATTTCCCCCAATTTCTGCGTTAGGCTCAGATTTTAATCCTCAAAATACTCTAATGTATTCCTGCGGTTAAAATCTTCGCCTTCCTTGAACTTGGGAAAACTATCTATTTTTCGTTCGGGCACTAGTTATCGGTTCAAGCCACACTTCGCGTCTAAGCAACCAGGGCATCGGCGATCATAGACGAGAGGAATTTGACATCCATTTCCATTTGATAATGATCATTCAGATTGTTTAACTGGGTATGGCAGTTTTCGCAAGCGGTGGCCAGAATCGAGGCGCCGGTTTCTTTGACTTGGTCCGCTTTCACCCGAGAGGATTTCATGCGAAAATCAAGGGTTTCATCACCCAATGCAACCAAACCACCCCCACCGCCACAGCACCAGTTATATTTCGGATCGGGTGACATGTCGCGAAAATCATCCGTCAAGTGCTGCAGAACATAACGCGGTTCATCGATCACGCCGGCATTGCGCGCGATTTGACAGGGATCATGGTAGGTGATGGTTTGGTTGAATTTGGATTTATCCAATTTAATCCGGCCCTGGCGGATATATCTTGCATGGACTTCTGTAATTGAGGAAACCTTGAAAGGCTGGGGACCTGACATCTGTTTCATCACACGATAGGCTGTTCCGCACTCGCAAATACAGACTTCTTTGACTTTAAGACGTTTGGCTTCGCTGATGATCCGATCGAGAATCAGCTTTGTGCGGGTGGGATCCCCCACAAAGGCGCCAAAATTAACCGCTTCAAAAAAGCTCAAGGTCCAATTTTCATGGGCCGCATTAAAAATAGCCGCTGCCGGAATGATGGAGTGTGCACCGGCCAAGGCAACATATAAGAGATCAGCACCTTCTGCATTCACGGAAATGACGGTTTCGCCGGCTTCGGCTTGCCATTTTTTAACCACTTCGGCTTCGAGGTTTTTAATCCCCTGCAGAAAATTTTCCTTAAAAAGATCCAATGATTTCCCTTTTTCGATCGAGGTGTCTGCCAGAAGGGTCAAAATCTCAGGTTCGGCTTTGGCTCCTACAAGGAGAAGTTTGGCAATCGACATAATCATCTGGGTATCGATTCCAAAGGGACAGTAAAGCATGCAACGCCGGCAACCCGTACAAGAATAGGCGGCCTCGGAAAGTTCGTCCAAGGAAACATCGGACAGTTCTTTTGATTCGCCAATTGAAGGCCAGATTTTTCCGCGTGCTTTGAAATATTTCCGGTATAACCTGCGAACAATCTCCTGTCTGTAGGCCGCGATGTGCTTGACATTGTTGGTCGAGGCATAAACGTGACAGGCATCCGTGCAGACCCCGCACCGGGTGCATGTTTCGAGATAGTAGCGCATGGCGCGGTTCAGTTTGCTTTGGAAGAGTTTTAATAATTCATTTTGCGTCGTTTTATCCATGACTAACCCCTTCGAAGTTTATTGATGGGTATTGAAAGAAATGAATGCATCATATGGCTAAAGGGGAAAAAGATCAGAAACAGGTTTGCGAAAAAAATATGTAAAACCAGCATAAATGAGTGACCTGAAAAACTGACAGCCTCGGGCAACTCGGGGCTGAATTTGAGAAGCCCCATTAAATACATATTGTAATCTTCAACGGCCAGTTCGCCATAATCATACCATCTTCGGGCCCAATCCATTTCACTCCCGAAAATGACGATGATAAAAAGCAGGATGAGCAAAAAATAATCTTCGGGAACCGAAAGATCCTTTACCGGTGAAAAGAATCTTCGAAAAAGGAAAAAAAGCAAGGCAACCGAAAGGATCAAACCGATATAGCCCTGTCCCAGAAATACCTCATGCGGAATGAACTGAAGGGCTTGGATTTCTGCAAAGAGTTCAAGATGGCCGATAATGAGGAGTAAGAGGGCGATATGAAAACCCATGAGGAAGACCCACAACACCGGTTTGTGTCTCCTTACCGTTGGAAATAGGAATGTGTCATATAAGGCCCAGAGCCAACCGGGCCGTTTGGTAGGGAAAATTTGAAGGGTTGCCGGGTTTGGGGGTGCCCGAAAAATTTTCACCAACCGTAAAATGGTTCCGATGAAAAAAACTGCAAATGCAAGATAAACCATCGGGACCAGTATAAAATAGCAGACGCTATCCACAATAACCTCCTTAAATACCTGCGGTAAAAAAACTGTGTGGTTCCGGGTTTAGCGTTCCAGGTTCAAAGGTTTTAGCCATTTGAAATTACGAGCGATCCAATCAAATATTTCATCTGACTTTTTCCACCTATTAGATCGAAATGCCTTGCCGCACCGATTGAAGTCGAATCCTTGAGTTACCAGCGGTTAAAAATTCTTCAACCCTGAACTTTGAACGTTGAACCGCATAACTAATGGTTAGGTATTTCTTTTGATATAAAATGTAATCACATTTCCATCTTGGTCGGTCTTTAGGATCTCATTGCCACTGGTCCGCGCCCAGGCAGGGAAATCGGCTAACGAACCCGGATCGGTGGAGAGGGCCTTAAGCACTTCACCCACCTCAACTTCTTTAATTCCCTGGCTTACTTTTACCACCGGCATCGGACAGGGCATCCCTTTTAGATCCATTTCCTTGGCGACTTTAATTTCTTCACTCATGCTAACTCTCCTTTTTTTAGTAATAAAAACTGTATTCAATGATGGCAATCTAAGGGTCGAATGGCGTACTTAGTGTACGTCGTAACCGGCAACTATGTAGGACGAAATCCTTAGGCAACCCGCGGAGAACGCCGTACAACGCCAACCATGAAGAACGAAATTCTTCGGCAAAAAGACCCTTTTTGGATGGACACTAGATAAAGAGTTGAACCTTGCTATTGCGGGCCTCTTCCAGGAATTTGGCGACACCGCAGAATTCGAGCCCTTGGTAGTCGATCATTTCCTCACGTTTGAAGCCCATGAGATCCATAGACATCTCGCACACAAAAATCCGTACGCCTAGCTCTTCGGCCATCTTAAGAAATTCTTCCAGGGAGGCCACATTTTTCTTTTTCATCAGCATTTTCATCATCGCCGTTCCCGTTCCGCCCATGTTCATTTTGGACAGCTTTACACTACCGGTCCCCTTGGGAAGCATGGCACCAAACATTGTACCCATCATGTCTTTACCGCCTGCATCCTTCGCTTTATCTCTCAGGGCCGCTGTCCCCCAGAAGGTAAAAAACATGACCACATCCATGCCCATGGCAACCGCTCCGGTAGCGACGACAAAGGATGCCAGCAGTTTGTCCAGGTCCCCGCTAAAAACGATCATGGAGAGTTTTTCTTCCGGGGCTTTGCTATTTAAGGCTTCCATCTGCGTTTTTAATAATTCGACTTGTTCGGCTAAATTTTCCATAATGTCCTCCTATAGTTGATATTATAAACAAATAATAGATATTATTATTAGTGAGTTATATATCTAGATAACGTTATTTAGTTTATATTATGAACTACAATGGGTAAAAGATCAACTTCAAAACAAAATAAATACGATTCAATCCATAAGCTCCTTAACGGCCTCCAGAGATGCTTTGAGAAGATCAAGATTTGTTAGCATGGTTGTTCTTTGTTCCGGTGCCATCTGCTGGAGTGTTTCGTGGTGGATTGACCGCAAAAACAGATTGATTTCTTCCAGTTTCGATTGCCCTAGCGGCGTAAGACTAAAAAGATTGATTCTTGAATCTTCGGGATCTTTAACCTTTTGAATTAATAGTTTTTTTATTAAGCTATTGATAATTTTGGAAACACGGCTTTTGACGACGCGCATTTTGTTGGCAATTCCCTTTGAAGTCAGATAGCGCTCATCCTCAAATAATAACAAGCAGCGCAGTTCGGCATCTGGGAGTTCAAATCGTTCGCTTTGATACTGCATGCGTTCCTGGCAGCATTGAAACAGGCGCGTCATAAGGCTTTGAAATTGCTGTAACTGATGTTCGGAAACAGTAACTGCGTTGGTTTCAAAATAGTTCATGCTATGAACTATATATCATGAAAAAGGTTTGTCAAGCAAAAATATGGATTAAAAAATATTTTGATTATTTGATTAAGCGTATGGTAGGCAATACGCTCTTTAGCGTGGGAAGATCCGGTGATTTAGGGAGGTAAATAAATGGAAGCGATTATTTCAGATCTGTGTAAAGAGGTTCAAAGCGGGGAAATTGAAAAGGTACAGGCGCTTGTCAAGACCGCCATTGACCAGGGCATGGCACCTTTGGATATTCTTGAAAATGGTCTTCGTATGGCGATGGTGGAGGTCGGAAAGAAATTCGAAGTCTTGGAAATTTTTCTGCCCGAGGTGATACTGGCAGCCGATGCAATGACGGCCGGAGTCGACATTCTACAACCCTATTTAAAAGTTGCCGGTGCAGGGATCAGTGAAAGCGTGATCCTGCTTGGCACCGTTGAAGGCGATGTCCATGATATCGGCAAAAATATTGTGGGTATAATGCTGCAAGGCAACGGTTTTAAAATCGTAGATCTGGGGTACGATGTCCCCGTGCTAACCTTTGTTGACAGGGTCGCAGAGCTTAAACCGGACATTGTGGGAATGTCCGCCTTGATGACAACGACAATGGTTCATATGCCGAGAGTAATTAAGGCCCTGGAAGATCGCGGTTTGCGGGATCAAGTGAAGGTGATTGTCGGAGGGGCTCCTGTTTTGCCCGAGTGGGCGCAGGAAATAGGGGCGGATGGTTATGGAGAAAATGCCAACGAGGCCGTTGAATTGATAAAGGAGTTGGTCAAATGATTACATTCTGGGATGTTTTGCAAAGGGCTGAAAAAGGAAAAAGCGTACCCGTAAAGGAATGGGACCGAATGATCGGGCGAGTCGCCGCACAGGTCGTTTCAGATTATGATCTTAAATACGATCCTGAAGATCCTGTGCCGCAGGATGATTCTCTGGCAGATCGGATGTTTGAAGCGGGAGTCGCATTATTCGAAAAAACAGGCATTTACTGCATGGATACACAGAGAGTTATCGAACTCACCCGGGATGAAATCAGGGCCAGTTTGGATGCGGCTCCCGATAACGTCATATATGGATCCGGAGAAAATATTGTAAAAGTGCCGCATCGGAATGTGGAGGACCCCAGAGATCCCGTGGTCAATTTTTCGGCCGTGGGTACCCCCGTCACAGAGGAACTTTTTGTCCCCATTTGCCAAAGCTACGCGCAGGAGCCGATGGCCGATACCTATTCGGGTCCCTTAATCACCACCTATCGCGGGATGGACGTAGCTTCGGGGTCACCGGTAGAAGTGGAGGCGGGTATCTGGAATGTAGTCAAATTGCGCGAGGCAGCTCGATGGGCGGGCCGACCCAATATACCCATCCATAATTTCATGTCGGTGGCGGAGCGAACGGATGCCACCATTGCGGCCGCCCGGCCGGAATTCGGGGCGTTACCCGGAGATGGTTTGCTGGCGGCTGCGGTTGCCGAACTCAAAGTGGATTATGAAAGATTGAAGAAAGTCGCCTTTTTGATTCACAGTCCATATGTTATCGGCAGCCTGTACGGACCCTTGATGGGGGGATATGCGGGTGGACCTGCGGCAACCGCTGCGGTGCTGGTGGCGCATCATATTCTTGGAATCGTCGCCTTCCGAGCCAAACGGCATAATGCATTTCCGCTTCATATCCATCACATATGCAATAGCTCGCGCGACATGCTGTGGCTGGTTTCGGTCGCCGGGCAGGCCCTGGCGCGTAATACGCATTTGGTTACATTTGCCAACGCTTTCATGGCTGCCGGACCCTGCACCGAGGAGGTTGTTTGGGAACTGGCCGCACACTCTGTTATGGCATCAGTTTCGGGATGGCATTTGAATCCGTGTGCCGTGGCCAAGAATCGACACCCATTGCACTGCAGCGGGATGGAGCCCCGCATCCATGCCGAAGTAGGCCATGTGGCCTCCCGGACAGGGATCACACGTAAAGAGGCCGGTCGGATCGCAAAGGCTTTATTGGAACGTTACGAAAAGCAAATTCCCAATGCGCCTATCGGGAAGGCTTTCACCGAATGCTACGATCCCGTAGGTATCAAGCCCAGCGAAACATACGTGCGCTTGTGGGATGACTGCCAGAAAGCCCTTACAAAGCTGGGCCTTGACTTTAAACTTATCGCCTGACTATTTTCGGTAACTATTCATGTTTGAAGGCTATGGGGGAGGGAAAGGAAATCTTGCTCGGTATCGCTTTGGGGTAGGCCGATGAAAATCCGCTGGCAATCATTTCAAAAGCAGGTGGTATGTATTTTATGTGCTTTAAAATAATTCTTATCGTTGCATTTATATTCTATGACCCTATCGGTTTATCTAATGTATTTGGAAAAGAAACGGATCCCCAAAACAGCAAACTATTCACCAATCCGCTTGGCATGGAATTTGTATATATCCCACCGGGGACATTCATCATGGGCAGCCCCCCCGATGAGGCAAATCGCGGGGAGGATGAATTCCAGAAGATGGTAACCATTTCTAAGGGATTTTATATACAGAAAACCGAGGTCACACAAGGACAATGGAAAGAAATAATGGGGAATAATCCCTCCCGATTTAAAAGCAATGGGAAGGATTTCCCAATTGAAAATGTTTCTTGGGATGAGGTCCAGAAATTTATCGGCCTGATGCGCTTGCGTCAAGAACCACAAAAGTACAGACTCCCTACCGAGGCCGAATGGGAGTATGTTTGTCGTTCGGGTCTTGCATCATCAAATGTTGAGAAAGCGGTCACCGAATATGACAATAATCCAGACTTCGATCATTTAGGGTGGTATTCAGACAATTCGGGGGGCAAAACTCACGCTGTCGCCCAAAAAATTCCCGATAAGCAGGGTATATATGACATGCGCGGCAATGTGTGGGAATGGTGTCAAGATTATTATTCGGCCGGGGGAGACGTCAAACCGGTTATCGATCCCACCGGTCCCAGTTTTGGCCGCGGACGCGTCATACGAGGCGGAAGCTGGCGATTTGGCGCAAGGTGTATGCGCTGTGCCAATCGGAAATGGGTACATCAGCGATTCAAAGCCGACAACCTCGGGTTTCGCCTTGTTCGGGAAAAGTAAACCGGACAGATAAATGACAATCTGCCCGGTTTATTTTAGGCTTATACTTCTTTGTCGGTTCAGCAAATTATCTAAAAGACGATTCCTGCACGGAAGATCAAGTTTTTGCGGTGTTCAAACTGAACACGGTCTTGATCCTATCACCCGCCACCACCGCCACCGCCACCGCCACCTTCATCACCCGAACTAGAACTACCCGAACTGCTCCCTGGTGAGACAGAGCCAGCCTGGTCGCTGGCGGCGCCTTGTGCGGCTTGCGCTGCGCTGAGCGCCGAATTTGTAGTGCTTGAAAGTTGGGTTGATGTCATTGTGCTCAAAGTGCTAGTTGTAGGTGCGGTGGCACCAGGACTCGCGTCTGCGCCCTCTTTTGCCAGTCCAAATAGAGGATCTTCCTTAAGCGCCCTTACAAATAGATCCTTTGCCTCTTTCCAGTTGCCCGCATCTTTGGCCATCAGGGCTTTTCCATAGTAGATAAACGCCTTATAATTTTTTGTGTGCACTTTCCCGATAGCCCTTTTTTCTTCTGGCGACAATTTGATTTGTAAGGCATTAATGGCGATCTGAATAACACCACGCGGGATTTTCCAGAACTCATTTAGCTCTACGGCAACGGATCCTGTCATCTGATTCACCGAAGCAGCAACTTCTATACTCCCTTCGCGTATACTTCCCACAACGAAATTTTTTGCGCCCAAAAGCCGTCCGAGGCGAGGCGCGGTTTGCTCATCCACAATACCGGTCTGACCCATCTTCATCTCTTCTATTAACGCCTGTAAGCGAACGCGCTCGATAACTTTTAAGGATTTGATCTTGCTCAAATCGGTAGTCACCATCGCGGCGAGGCCTTTCTGAAAGGGCCCCAGGCTCTTGTCGGGAGATAGATCTTTAAAATAAGATACGGCAATGGTATTTGCTTTCGGTTCAATCGCCACTAGTTTCTGTTCTTCGCCTATTGCTTTTTTAGCCAGACGCTGGCTTTCTGCGATCTGAAGGAGGGTCAACTGGCGTTTAATTTCATCTTCCACAAGGGGCTGGCTTTTGTCCCTAAAACCCTGCCAGGTTTTTATGGTTTTGCCGATCTGCCCCTTATTTAAATAAGCTTGTCCCAAATACAAAACCGAAAAAGGCTCACCTGGTTCCAGCGTGAGCGCTTTTTGAAATTCGGTTGTGGCCTCATCCAGACGACCTGTTTTTAGATAGGCAAAACCTAACCGGCTCCTGGCTTCCGCATCGTCCGGGTTTTCAGCCAGAAACTCCTTATACAATTGTATGGCATCGTCAAATTTCTGTGCGTTGAGCTTAACATTTGCCTGTTTCAGCCCCCCGCCCACACAGCTTACCAAAAACGAGATCATCAAAATTAAGACTCCATAAACAATGTAAGGTTTTTTCTTCATTTTTCCCTCCTTTTTAATGCAAAATAATGGTGTTATGTTGTTTTAAAATGAACACTTGGAGAGGCACAAAAACAAGGAAGTAGAAGTGGAATTTATTTTAGAAAAAAATAGCAAAGTATTGATCACAAGTCAAGCTTATTGTCGGTGGGCTGTGTATTGGATTCCAACCGTTTGATGAAAAAAAGGTGTGGCATAAAACCTTGCTTGCCCTCAACCGCTCTAACGCCTTGGATAAGGATAAAAGGGAGTTTTACATCAAAGCCGGGCAGCGCTCAGGTGATGATCTTTTCCAATACCGGGTACGAAATAATTAGAAGCTGTCGTGACCTACCATTAAAGGCGGTGGCAGGCCATCTCCATATCCTGAGGTGTGCCGGCCGGCCGGATAGGGGATAATGGACGAATTTCCGGTATCCAAAGGGCAATACGTATTTTGGGGAAACCCTTTGGACTCTTGGCCTAGGAAGGGCTGCAGGATTAAGTTGAGACGATCACTGAGCAGGGCGTAGGAGTAGTGGCGGGCGGCAGTTTGATAGTTGGCGTTGACCATTTGCTTCCGCCGCAGGGGGGATTCCAGGATTTCATTTGTTTGATGAACGGCGCGTTCAGACAGGTAGCCATCCATTACGATCAAGTCAAAGCCAAGTGGCTCGATGTCATTAACAAACGTGGCATAGCGATTGATTAACAAGGGTTTTTTAAAGTAGACGGATTCGAGAAAAGCATTGCCAAAGCCTTCCCGCAGGCTGGGATAGGTGACAAAATCGGCATAAGGATAGACGTCCCAAAGGCTAAATTTCGAACCGTTACCGTTATTGTTATACCAAGGGTCGGCAATACAGGTATCCGCAAATCGGAGATCCACCTTCCTTTCACGGGCAACTCCTTTTAGCCATTGCGCGTATTCAAAACCTTCGTCTCCGGCTTCGTGGGAGACGACCAGTTTGTTACGCGAATCATCTAGTTTTCGCACAAGCTCGATAGCATGTTCAATTCCTTTGCGCTGGATGACGCGTGTGGGTTGGAGGATCATACGATCATCGGCTTTCAGACCGAGCGTGTCACGGAACGCCTGGGCGCGTTTTGAATTTATGTGCGGTGGATTTTCAAAGTCTAATACATTGGGGATAATGGTCGAGATGATACCGGTGCGCCGGGCGAGTTCCTCCTGCGCATCGGAATTAATTACGACGTGCTCAATATTGGGCAGTCTGGGAGGAAATGCCATGGCCAGATAATCGCTTACGGCGTTTACGGAAAAGCGAGTCCTTTCCCAGTAAAAGTCGTGATGGTGAGCGATGGTGGGGATTTGCGTTTCCGCTACGATTTCCGTTAAGGCCAGAGCGAGCGGAATATGCATCGGTATCGAAAAGACGTTTTCGGCAACTATCAGCTCAATGTTAAAGTGCCGGATAAACGCATATAGACAGTGTTTTAAATGTGACCTTAGCGCCTGTATGGTTTCGGTTACATCAGGATTCCGTACTTTGCGACCAAAGACTTCTGAATTGATCCACTTCGTCTTTTCGTATTGAAAATGTGCTTCGGGGACCTGGAAACTATGGTTTGGTTCTCGATCTATTTGCCCGGCAAACCAATAACAAGCGTGGCCCTTTTTAGTAAAACAATCGGCCCATTTACTTGATTCTAAAGATACACCGTCCGTGCCTGCAAAACGCGTCGATACAAACCCTATGTTTTTTAACATGTCGACAAATTCCTTTCAGCCAAGTAATGTTAGCAGCAGGCGACCAAGGCATGCCGGATCAGACTGATATTTTTGAAATTCTTTATGCTTTTCCAGTAAGCTCAATCCCAGCATACTGATTTTAAAGCAGAAGTAAATCAGTTAACGGTATGATTTTTTACGTATTTTAAAAACAGGCGGGCTAAGAAAAAAGTATGAATGAAAAAATAGTCGAGGTCAATTCTGGGTTGGTGGCTTTAAATGTTTTTAATCACGGATCAAGGCTTGATCCCTTACCCATGTTGACGTAGGGCATTTTTATCTCTCTTTAGACTCGTTTCAATTCGAGCGGGTGCAATCAGCAAAATTGGATTGCCAAGCGGCTTCCAGTATTTAATGAATTTTTCCCGGTCGAGTAAAACATTCCCCCCCCGCACGGGGTCCATTACCACAAGATTTCCGTCGCGCGTAACAAATTTAACAACCACCGAATGGTTTCCTTTCCCCTTTTTTAGGCTCACAATAAGGGGCCTTCTTTTTTGGGTATGATAAACGATATCCTCGATGCTGCCACTGAAAATAAAAGCTTCCAGACCATTCTTTTTGGCCCAGTTGTTCAATTGCCCAAGCGTGTACCCATCTTTGGGTCGGACCCCCAATTCTTGTTCAATTTCAGCGATGGATTTATTAATACCCCAGTATCTGGCAACGACCAAAAGACTGGTGGAGGAACAGGTCTTTGATGTTAGCTGGCGGAACGACTCAATATTGATCCCTTTGTCTTGGAATGGTTTCGTTCGGCCGATGGAAGCGCAGGAACAGAGGACAACGCCAAGAAGAAGGATGGAAAATGAATTGATCTTCATAGATAACAGAAACAATAAATCCGAAACCTGATAGCAAATATTTGAGGGGTCGGGGTATTGTTTTTCACCGGGGGGCTCATTCAAAAAACACTCCGACCCCTCAAATAATCAAGAACGGATTTAATCTCCTCCAAATATGAGGAGAAGCGCTGCAACTGCAAGCGTTCCGACCAGGAGGATATAGGGGTTCTCTTCAATGATGCTATCTCCGGAACGAATATCCGCCAGCTCGGTGCTCTGATCAGCCCGATTGTTGAGATACGTGATTTCATCGGCGCTAAGAGACGCTTCAAGCTTCGAATTATTTGCAATCGTCATTGTTTCTTCCCCACAATAGGCGGAGGTTACAATTCCAAAAACAAAAATAGCCCCTATCATCATCACAGCAATTCTTTTAAAACCATTACTTTTCCGTTTCATTATCCTCCCCTTGTAAAATAGATGTCATTAACCGGTTGCCACCCTTCTATATACCGGCATTTCAAATAGCGCAATCTTTTTTCGATGGCGATATTAGCGCCTATAAGTATTATACAAAAATATTTACATTGACATTTACATTATGGCACGCTATGTGGAAATAAACGGATCTAAAAAGGAGAGATTTCGATGCAACCGGAAGCTACACCCAAACAGCAGCAGTTCTTGCAATATTTGGAAAAAGAGATAAGCCGGGCCGGCAAAGCCCCCAGTCTGCGCCAGGCGGCCGCGGCGATGGGGGTTAGTCATGCGGCCATATCGCAGCTGATCAAAGGGCTTGAAGCCAAAGGGATAATCAAACGCGAAGGGCGCTACAGCCGCACCATCCATTTGTTGAACCGGGCCCGCCAGACCGCCGGGGTCATGCGCTGGGTGGAAGTGCCGATCATCGGGCGGATTGCCGCAGGGTTGCCGCTCTATGCCCAGCCCGAATGGGACGGCACCCTCGTGGTGGATGCCGCCGTCTACCGCGGAACAAATCTGTTTGCCCTTAAAGTAAAGGGTGATTCGATGAAAGGGGCGGCAATCCTGGATGGTGACCTGGTCATTTGTGAGCCGCGCCAGTATGCCGAGAACGGTGAAATCGTTGTAGCCCTGATTGATCAGGAAGAGGCTACCGTTAAACGCTTTTTTCTCCAAAAAAATCATATCGAACTGCGTCCGGCGAATCCTGCCTATAAGCCGATGTCCTATACATTCAATGAAGTTTTGATTCAGGGGAAGGTTGTCGGTATTCACCGGGGACCGGAGGTGATCAAAAAACTTTAAGGCCTGGGGTAGTCAAATTAATTGTACTGTTATGTCCGATACAATCGCACAAACTCAAACGAAATCGACTGACTGCCAGATATTTGTCGGTACCAGCGGTTATTCCTACAGCGAATGGATCGAAGCCGGTTTTTATCCGACCGGAACCCAATCGAGCCGGATGTTACCGCTTTATGCACGGCACTTTGCGATCGCCGAACTCAATTACACCTGGTACCAGATGCCGAAAGCCGAGGCGATCGAACGCCAGCGTCGACTGGTACCGCCAAAATTTTTGTTTGCCGCCAAACTGACCCGAACCCTTACCCATGAAATCGATGCTGAATCCTGGTCCGCACAGGTGCGGGCCTATCGGGATGGGGTGGCGCCCTTGGTGCAAGCTGGACAGCTGGCGGCGGTGCTGATTCAGCTTCCCCCCTCGTTTGCGCGGACATCGCGCAACCGCAGTTATCTGGCCACATTGCTGGATAAGCTCCACGGGTTTCCTCTGGCGGTGGAGTTTCGTCACCGTTCCTGGGCTACCGAACGGGTCTATGCGGAGTTGGAACGTCGCCGGGTAACACTGGTCAGCGTGGATGAACCGGATCTGCCCGGTCTTTTCCCGGCCTTGGACGTGGTGACCCATTCGGATCTGTTTTACATCCGCTTTCATGGTCGCAATGCCAAGGGCTGGCGTTCGGGGAAAATGCATCTCCAATTTGACTACGACTATTTCGATGATGAGTTGTAGCGTTGGATTGAAGAAAAAATTGAGCCCATGAGCCGGCAGGCGCAGCGGGGGGTCCTTTTTTTCAACAACCATGTCCGGGCCCAGGCGCCCCGGAATGCGGAGAGAATGGCCGAATTGCTGAAAGACCGCGGCCTAACGGTGGTTTGACATGCGCGAAAGATCCATTATCCATTTAAACGTGGCCGATTTTGCGGTGGCGGTGGAACGCGTCATCGATTCCCGACTGCGCGAGCGTCCGTTGATTGTCGCCCCTGATGGTGCGGCCCGGGCCACCGTGTATGACATGAGCGATGAAGCGTATCAGGTCGGGGTACGAAAAGGAATGGCCCTCCGCCGGGCCCTTCGTTATTGCCCGGATGCCGCTGTCCTGCCGCCGCATCCGGATCGCTATGAACGTGCCATGGCCAGACTTCTGCAGCATGCGCTTCCCTATTCGCCGCTGATCGAAATGACGGATGCCAACGGTCATCTCTTTGTGGACCTCACTGGAACCAAAAGGCTTTTTGGTTTGCCGCCGGATGTGGCGTGGCGCATTCGCAAAGCCGTTCGATCCGATCTGGGGCTAGACCCGATCTGGTCGGTGGCGTCCAACAAGCTGGTGGCCAAAATCGCCACGCGTCTGGTGAAACCCACCGGTGAATACATTGTCAAGGCTGGTGAGGAAAAGGCCTTACTCGAATCCTTGCCGATTCGTCTCATCCCCGGAGTCGAATCAGACGATCTGAAACGGTTGTGGGAATTTAATCTGACGCAAGTCCGCCACGTGAGCGCTATGTCGCTGGGCCAGCTGAGCGTTCTGTTCGGAAAGCGCAGCGGGAGCCTATATAACGCTGTGCGCGGAATCGATCTGTCGCCGGTATTCCCGGTAGGGCAGAAACGACCGGTGGTGCGTGTTGATCATGCATTTGGAAACGATACCAACACCCGGTCCGCATTGGAAGGGGCCTTGTACCGAGTCATTGAGCAAGCCGGTGCCGATTTGCGTCGCAAGGGGCTTGCGGCCAAACGCGTCAAAATTGTTCTGGGCTACTCCGACGGTGGCCGTGTCATCCGTCAGGCTGCGGTTCGTCCTGCCAGCGCCAATGATTTTCGCCTGTTTGCGGTGGCGCAAGCGGCTCTTGAAAAGGCTTGGAAACGGCGGATTCGAATTCGACATTTGCGGTTTGTTTGCGACCGTCTGACCTATCCCCCGGCCCAGCGGGCGCTTTTTGCCGAATACGAAAAAGAAAAGGCCATGCGAGCGCAACTGGTGACGGCCTTCGACACCATCCGCGACCGCTTTGGACAAAATGCCATCCAGGTCGGGCGTACGTTAGCGGCCTAGCGTCTGTTTTCGCAGACAAAATCCGAATTAATGACAATGATCCCTCTAACCGTTCGTTCCTATTATTCCCTCATGTGGGGGACCCGTTCACCGGCGGAAATCTGCGGGGCGGCCCGGCGCCGGGGGTATACGCGCTTAGCCCTCACGGATACCGATAATCTTTACGGCTTATGGCCCTTTTTGAAAAGCTGCCGCCGGGAAGGCATCACACCAATCGTGGGTGCGGAAGTGACCGATCCTAAAACGGAGCTGCGTGCCGTCTGCCTGGTGCAAAACGACAGCGGCTATCGCAATCTTTGCCGTTTAATTACCCGGCGCCGCGCAACAGAACCATTTGACCTGCAAGCTGCCGTAATTGAACATCGCCTGGGGCTGGTGGTCTTAACTCAGAATTTGCAGTCTTTGAAAGCTTGGCATGCCGCCGGTGTAAACGTTGTGGCCGCCTCACCCCGCAAACCGAACGGTTCGGGGCTGCGGTTGAGGAAAATGTCCCGCTATCTGGATGTCCCGATGGTCGCCACACCCGGAAGTTTTTTTCTGGATCCGGAGGATGCGCCTATCCATCGGATGATGCGAGCCATCGATTTGAACACATCCCTGTCCCGGTTGACTGCAAAAGATGCCGCGCCTGCCGATGCATGGTTGGCGCCGGTCTCAACTTACAAAGAACGTTTTGCCATCTGGCCGGATGTCATTCGCGCTACCGAATCCCTGGCCGAAAGGCTGACTTTCACCGGTCCCTCGTTTGGCGTGGTTTTGCCGCCATGGCAGGATACCGAAAACCGGCTGCCGGAAACGCTTTTGAGGGAGGTGGCCTATCGGGGTGCCCGACAGCGCTACGGCGATGACTTGCCGGAAAATGTGGTGGAACGGTTGGAACATGAACTTCGTATTATCGCTCAAATGGGGTTTGCCTCCTATTTTCTGGTCGTACAGGATGTTGTCTTGCGCAGCCCGCGCATTTGTGGCCGGGGGAGCGGGGCGGCATCGTTGGTGGCCTACTGTTTGGGGATCACCAATGTCTGTCCCGTAAAGCATAACCTATACTTTGAGCGATTTTTGAATCCGGGGCGCTCCGATCCGCCGGACATTGATGTCGACTTCGCCTGGGATGAACGCGATGATGTGCTTCATACGGTCTTAGAACAGTATGCCGGACATGCGGCCCTGGTATGCAATCATGTGACATTTAAACCGCGCATGGCAATCCGGGAAGTGGCCAAAGTTTACGGTCTGACCGATCGGGAGATCGGCCAGGTTTCCAAGCGGCTGCCCTGGTTTTGGCGGGCAACTGAAACCGAGGGAGATTTGCTGGCAACACTCAAAAAGCTGCCGGAATTGCAGCAGCTCGATTTTCCCCATCCATGGCCGGAAATCATCCGCATCGCCCAAAACATCATCGGAATTCCCCGCTATCTGTCGGTGCATCCCGGAGGAGTGGTGATTACGCCGGATCGTTTGGATGATTATGTGCCCATGGAAAAGGCTCCCAAGGGTGTGCCGATTATCCAGTGGGAAAAAGATGCCACGGAAGAAGCGGGTTTGGTTAAGATTGATCTTCTCGGAAACCGCAGCCTGGGGGTGATTCGCGATGCGATTGCCAATCTGCGCCAAAATGCGGTTTCCTTTGACGAATCCCGCTGGAAACCGGAAGATGATGCTGCTACCCAGGCCAGTGTGGCTCAGGGAAAAACCATGGGATGCTTTTATATTGAAAGCCCGGCCATGCGGTTGTTGCATCAAAAGGCCAAGGTCGGCGATTTTGATCATTTGGTGATTCACAGCAGCATCATCCGGCCGGCGGCCAATGATTTTATCCGTGAATATGTGCGCCGGCTGCACGGCGGTGGCTGGGAACCGATCCACCCCCTTTTGGACGACGTGCTGGATGAGACTTTCGGGATCATGGTCTATCAGGAAGATGTCTCCAAAACCGCGGTAGCCCTGGCCGGATTTTCGCATACCGATGCCGACGGCCTGCGTAAGATCATGTCCAAAAAAGATAAGGGCCGCCAATTGATAGACTATCGGGAACGGTTTGAAACCGGAGCCCGCGCCCGGGGTGTCAAAGACGATCAGATTGCGGCTGTATGGGATATGATGATGAGCTTTAGCGGCTATTCTTTCTGCAAACCGCACAGTGCCAGTTATGCACGCGTGTCATTTCAGGCCGCCTATCTAAAAACCCATTACCCGGCCGAGTTTATGGCTGCGGTGATCAGTAATCAAGGTGGATTTTACGGTACCTTTGCCTATGTATCCGAGGCCCGGCGCATGGGTGTTCGGATTTTACCACCGGATGTCAATCGCAGTGCAATTCGTTGGAAGGGGAATAAGGGTGCCATGCGGGTGGGGCTGTTGTCCATAAAGCAATTGGGGGGCGACACTCAGCGACAGATTGTGCGAAAGTCCAAACTGCGGCCATTTTGCAGCCTGAACGATTTTTTAGAGCGGGTACGACCCGAAGAGCCGGAGGCGAGGGCTTTGATTCACGCGGGGGCCTTTGATGCTTTGTATGGCCGAGAAAATCGGGTCGCGATGCTATGGGAGTTGGCGGAGTGGCAAAAATCGCGTTCAAAGCGTCCTGCGACAAGGGGCTTGTTTGACCGTGGGACTCATACAAGCCAGCCTTTTTTTCCGCCGGAAAGTGAAAAAGTGCGCTTGCGGCATGAGTTTGCTGTGCTGGGGTTTTTGTGCGATCGTCACCCCATGATTTTGTATACCGATGCGTTAAAGCGGCAACCTATTGTCAAAGCCAGGGACCTGCGACGTGTTTCCGGGCAGCATGTGCATATGGCCGGGCTTCTGATTACCGGCAAGGTGGTGCATACCAAACACGGCGACCCCATGGAGTTTCTCACCTTTGAGGATGAAACCGGTCTGGTGGAAACCACCTTTTTCCCGCAGGCCTATCGACGATTCTGTGCCATATTGGATCGCAGCCGGCCATTTATGCTTTACGGCAAGGTGGATGAGGACTTCGGGGTACACACCCTGACGGTGGAACAGGTTAAAGCCGTCACAAAACTTTAAATTTGACACCGTTAAATATCACCCCTATGCTTTTTGTTTGGGAAAAGGAGAAAACCGAAGGGGTTAACGGATAAGACCGAGTTTGAATGGAGGAAAAGGTGAAAACGCTCAATCCGGAATATCTGAAGGTCGTGGTCCAAAAGGTCAGCGGGAGCCCTTACTTCGGACTTCTGTCAATGGATGTCAAATCTTTGGGGTGGGGGCAATCGCATATCGAAATCGAGGTAACAGAGAAGCATTGGCAACCTTTTGGAATGGTCCATGGCGGCGTATTTTCTTCACTCATGGATGCGGCCTGTTTTTGGGCGGTGTGGCCTCAGATCGATGAAAGCGTGGGGATGACGACGGTGGATTTAAAGTTGAATTACCTTGCGCCGGTTTCAAGCGGAACCTTGGTCGGCAAAGGCAAAAGTATCAAGGTGGGGCGAAAACTCTGTTTGGGAGAAGCTTCGATTGAAGATGAAACCGGAAGGCTCCTGGCCCACGGCCTGTCGACCATGATGATCCTTAGGGAAGTAAAGCTTGACGAGCCGGGCGGTTTACCTCCCAAATTCTTGGAATGATACTAGGTGTTCAGAGTGTCCGTTTAACCACTGAACGCCGAACCTCTGAACCCGTGAACGGTTGCGAACGATATTAGACGAATGATTCAATGGATGATCATTGCCAATGGGTATTCTGGCAAAACGTGCCCTGAAATATATGACCGGCCGCAGGCGTCACTTGGGCAACATTCTTGACCATCTTGCCGGTAGCTTGCCGCTTACAAGGCGGGATTGGCTGCGGGGCATATTGGGCGGGGTAGCACTGTATGTGACGGCACCCGATTCAGTAGGTACCGCAAGACGTGAGCCTCAATGCCGGGGATCAATCAGGGAGGTATTTTTAGGCGAAGAACTGACCTACCAAATCGGCTTCTGGCTTTTTCCCAATTTGGGAAAGGCCCGAATGCGTTTGGCGGAAACCGGCAAGCCCGGACTTTATCGTGCCAGTTTGGAAGGCCGAACCTTTGGTTTTCTGGACTGGCTTTTGGGGGAATACCGGTATGCATATGTCTCTCTGGCTGAGCTTTCTCCGCAAAAGACGCGCCTGCGCCCCCTTCGCTTTCAGGTAATCAAGAAACGTCGCAACAAAGAGAGCATCAGGACAGTGACCTTTGATTATCAAAACAATGAGATTATTTTTTCGCAAACACCATCCGGCGGTAAAAATAAAGAAAAAAGAAAGGCGATGCAGAAGGGGCAGAATTATGAAGATTATTTGACGCTCCTTTATAATTTTCGGAATGGGTGCTATGGCCCCTTGAATCGCGGGCAGACTTACCATCTGCCGCTGCAGGCGCATAAGGCCATGGACCGTCTGAAACTCACCGTTGCAAACAAGGACCAAGAAGCTCTGCAACGCCAAAAAGAGGCCAACAAAATCGGCAAACATTTTTTTGTAAAATTTCGCATCAAAAGCGAGGACGTGAGCTCAAAAACGGGCGAGATCGAAGGATGGCTCTCGCGGGAGGGGATGCCTACCAAAGGCGTCATTAAGGATGTGATTTTTTTTGGTGATCTTTGGGGAGAGCTGGTCAACGCGGAGGCGAAAGATCACCAAAAAAATCACATCCTTCTGTTATAAATATGTAATAAATTCAACATAATTCCAAGGGGGTGGATTGTGGTCTAGGGTTGTTTAATGTCACATCCCCTTACTTTTCATCGTATTTTTTTACCGGGCTTGACTTCTTTAAACTATTAGGATTAATAAAGAGATTCGAGAATTTTTGAGCTGCTGTCAGATAGTAACTTAAAAATTCTCTTTGTTAATTGCAGTTTTGCAGGAAGTCTAATGATCTATCAACCAAACACAAGGAGGAGTGCTATGAAAAGACGAGAGTTTATCAAGAAAGCCGGTGCTGGGGCTATTGCTGCTGGAGCCGTGATTGCAGGAGCTCCTGCCGTACATGCACAAAAGACGATCGAAATTACAATGGTTACGACGTGGCCTCGTGATTTTCCTGGTCTTGGTACAGGGGCGCAACGGTTTGCAAAGAATTTGTCCGATATGACCGATGGTCGTATGAAAGTGAACTATTTTGCTGCCGGTGAGCGGGTAAAGGCATTTGATTCCTTCGATGAGGTTGCCTCAGGCAATGCCCAGATGTATCATGCCGCCGATTACTATTGGAAAGGCAAGCACCCGGGTTGGGCTTATTTTTGCGGTGTTCCTTTTGGTTTAACCTACACGGAAATAAACGCCTGGATTCGCTTTGGTGGAGGCCAGGAATTATGGGATGAACTGGGTGCTGGTTTTGGAATCAAAGCATTACCGGGTGGTAATACCGGCTCGCAGATGGGCGGATGGTTTCGCAAAGAAATCAACTCTCCTGATGATCTGAAGGGGCTCAAAATGCGTATTCCCGGCCTTGGGGGTGATGTCATGGCCAAGCTTGGTGCCTCCCCTGTTTCCCTTCCGGGTGGCCAGATTTATGAAAACCTGATTGCCGGAGCAATTGATGCGACGGAGTGGGTCGGCCCTTGGAATGATGGATTTATGAAGTTCTATGAAGCCGCTAAATATTACTACTACCCAGGCATGCATGAGCCCGGGTCGATGCTGTCCATTGGCATGAATAAAAAATGGTGGGATGGCCTTTCAAAATCCGACCAGCTGACTATTCAAGCTGCCGCAGCCATGGAAAATGATTACATGATGGCTGAATTCAATGCAAAAAACGGAGCAGCCCTTGCCAAACTGGTCACTGAGCAAGGCGTGAAACTACGTGAATTTAACGATGATGTCTACGATGCTTTTGGTGAAGCAGCTGCGGAAGTATTTGCAGAGACAAGAAAACACAGTAAATTGGCAGCCAAAATCCATGATAGTTTTGCCAAAACACGCGCAGCGGTTGGCGGCTGGATGAAGATCGCCGATCAAGCCTACCTTGGCCAGCGTAACCGTGTACTGGGTCTATGATCGATACGTAGAAGACTCCCATTGAAATATGGTGCCCTCAGGGCACCATATTTCTCATCTTTAGTACAATCACAATATATTTACTACCTCATTTATAAACAGACCCCAGCTTATGACCTCATCAGACACCGTCGATACTAATGATTTATCAAACGCAGCTGTAGAGAACGATGCTTCAGACCCTAAAGTCATCAATTTGCTGATACGAACATTTGCAGTATCGATTGTCGCGATCATGCTGCTTTTTCTAATTAACAACTACCTGAATTTCTGGCAGCAATGGCCCGGATTGCCGGCTTTTTTTTCACACCAGGGCTGGTTCGGCCTGGAAGCCTTACGCACCCCTCTCGTGGATGAGCAGATTACAAAAGGGTGGCTTCAGCTTCTGAGTTACCTAGGAGCGGTTGCGCTTGTTGCCCTTTATGTCCTGTGGACTCACAAACGGTCCTTGCGCTCGGATGCGGCATTACTGTCCGAGTTTGCTGCCTATATCATTCGGGCGGCCTTCTGGATCGTACTGATTATAGGAATCGTCGATATCATCATCTCTTTTATCAGGGTGGAGAACTTCCTGTCACCATTAATTGGCGATGATTTATCCGAAGCCATAGGGCGCCCCCAATTTCGCGGCATTTATGTGCACTATCCATTGATCCTGCTATCGTTTGTGATCGCTTTTTTTGCGAGGTCTCTGGGATTTCCCTGGTTGGCTTTTCTGGTGGTATTGGCAGAGTTCCAGATTGTTATTTCCCGATTTGTTTTTTCCTACGAACAGGTTTTCATGGGGGATCTCGTACGGTTCTGGTATGCGGCATTATTTCTTTTTTCCAGTGCCTATACTTTGGTTCATGACGGACATGTTCGTGTCGATGTTCTTTATTCGCGTTTCAGTAAACGCGGCAGGGCATGGTCCAATACCGTTGGTTCATTGCTGTTGGGCTTGCCATTGGGGTGGGTTATCCTCTTTACCGGTATGTGGAATAAAACGAGCAGTATCAACAGTCCGCTAGTCAGTTTCGAAATTTCACAATCCGGTTATGGATTGTATGTGAAGTACATTATGGTTGGATTTTTAGCAGTCTTTGCTGTGTCCATGATTATACAATTTTCCAGTTACCTGCTCGCCAATGTCGCTGACCTTCGTCAAGAACCAGGTGGGGATCAGTTAGGGACACGGAAGTCATAACACGATAATAAAGTAAATAAGGATAACTACATGGAATTGGTCTTTCTCGCTATTCTCCTTTTGGCGATGATAGTTGCGCTTTCTTCCGGTTTTCCGGTCGCCTTCTCATTGCCGGGATCCGCCATTTTATCCATTGGATTAGCAGGTCTATGTGGTTATCTGTTTGCAGGAGATTCCAGCGCCTACTTCATAGAAGGTGGCCCCGTACAGTGGCTCAATGCCGGCGTGACCAATTTTCGAAGCCTCTATTGGGATGTCGAACGGGATACCCTAATTGCGGTTCCATTGTTTATTTTTATGGGCATTATGCTCCAACGTTCCAAGATCGCAGAAGATCTTTTGGTTACGATGGCCCAAATGTTTGGGCCGGTTCCCGGAGGGTTAGGGATCTCAGTTGTCCTGGTCGGTGCACTGCTTGCGGCTACCACCGGTATTGTCGGGGCAACGGTCATTGCCATGGGATTGATTTCTCTTCCGGCCATGTTGCGAAACAACTATTCCAAACCATTAGCAACGGGCACCATTTGCGCCTCGGGCACGCTAGGACAGATAATTCCCCCCTCTGTTGTTTTGATTATCCTTGCCGACCAGTTAACCGGTGCCTCCGATCAAGCCGCTTCGATCCGAAAAGCAGCTTATAAAGCTGCGACCGGTGAATTTACCATGCCTTCGGTACTGGATGTTACCTCCACCAGCGCCGGTGAAATGTTTATGGGAGCCCTGGTGCCAGGTTTAGTACTTGTAGGGTTGTATATCCTTTATATCTTGACTGTAGCAATCGTTCGGAAAGGGTCCGCGCCACCGGTACGTTATGAAGGAAAATACGATCGGCAATTCCTCAAACGCGTTGCGATGGCTTTGACACCGCCGTTGACCCTTATTCTTTTGGTTCTCGGCTCCATCATAATGGGAGTGGCTACTGTCAATCAAGCCGGTGCGGTTGGTGCCGTTGGAGCCATGATCATGGGGGGGTATCGCCTTGCCGCAGGTCAACGCAACGCCTATTACCCTGCAATTCTCGCCGTCGTCTCAACCGTTGTCATTGCGATTATAATCACCTTCTTTGACCTGAACGTCAAAAGTATTAAGGAGGGGGAGGCCATCGGTATCTTACTGGCTGCGATTGCGGTCAGTGGGCTGTTGATTGCCGTGATCTGGAGTACCTGGCGAATATATAAAATTGATAACACCCTCAACGCGGTCATGGTTGAAACGGCCAAAACGACCTCCATGGTTTTTATTATTCTTATTGGTGCGGCTATGTTGACCTCTGCCTTTCGGGGTTTTGGAGGGGAAGAACTGGTCCGGCATTTTTTAGCCAGTCTGGAAGGAGGATTTTGGGTCCAATTTATCGTAGTGATGGCGGTGATGTTTATTCTCGGTTTTTTCATTGATTTTCTCGAAATAGCCGTGGTCGTAGTTCCGATTGTCGCACCTATTCTGCTATCCGACCCTGGTGCTAATGTGACCGCAGTGTGGTTTGGCGTGATGGTGGGCCTTAATATTCAGACTTCATTTCTGACTCCGCCCTTTGGTTTTTCTTTGTTTTACCTTCGCGGAGTTGCACCCGCCATCGTTAAAACAACGCAAATTTATCGTGGAGCTGTTCCCTTTATTGGATTGCAGGTGGTTGCATTGGTGATTGTTGCGCTTACTCCCAGTATGGTGAACTACCTGCCCAATCGTATTTCTCTATCTGCTGAAACAGCGCCACCGCCGATAAATCCGCGCATGCAGAGTTGCATTGAAGAACTTCTCTTTGATTATTATGACAATCATGGTGAGCAGCTGCGCAGCCATGTTAAAACGTTAGGTGCCATTGATATCGGTTTTTTACCGGAAAAACGACAGAAAGCGTTGAACGAAAGCATGGAACGAACCTTGAATACTTTCGATTTAGTCGCAAAGGTTCGCACGGCTGGAGCAACTCTTGCCGGCTATTCACCTGAATACCGTCCCCAGCATCAGCATGTTCGCAGATTGCAGTCACAAATGCGCAATATCCGCTTGGAAGTCGCTGACTTGAAACAGGATTGGACCAGAGCTTCTCGGAGCGATTCCCCGGACAAGGATGATCTAATCCGAATTGAAGCCGAAATCGAGAAAGCAGAGGCTTCCATAACAAACCTTCAAAACCAGATTCCGGAGAGCTGGGCTGGAGCACGCAAACGTTATGTGGAATTGGACAAGGCCGAAAAGAAAGCGCGTCGAAATTACCGCCACAACGTCGACCAGGCTTATGAAACGATTGCGGAATTACAAAAGGTCATTGATGGAGCAGATGAACTGGCTGGTCTTGAACAACAATTGACAGCTCTCGAAACCGTCATTGTCAATGAGCCGGCTAAAGTTGCTATGGATCGGATCAAACAATCAGGCAGGGCTCTTGGTAAGGTGGCCGGCACAAGCGCCATTAAGTCAAAGCTTTCCAAAGCACGCAGGGCTATCAGAGGGAAAAAGCCAAAGCCGGAAAAGGCGATTCGGTTTCTGAAAGAAGGCTTAAAGTTATATGCTGCTGAAGTCGATTGGCGTCGTCGCGCAGCTGTTAAAATTGCCCCTGCTCTTACTGCCTATGACAATGCCATCAAGGATTCCATCGGTCTGCGATTGCAGCGACGGTTGTCGGATAATCAGGTCAAAGAGATTGCCAGTTGCCAGTCGATCCACCGCGATTATTCATTGCAATTCTAATCACTATCTGCCACGTCAAGCCAGAATAGATGCGCCGGGCGCCTTGCATCATATCATATGCAGGGGTATGGGGCTTTCTGTCGCCCACGCTGGTGCTCACCGGCGATGCGGACAGGTTGTTCCCGCCGGAGAATTCAAAAATTCTGGCTGAACAGATACCAAGGGCCAAACTCCGGTTGGCATCCTCTTCGACTTCCGGAATAAACTGCACCTCCTCGTTATCGAATTCCGCTAACAACTATGAAGCATACTTCGGCAGTTTCGAAGAGAAACGCTTGAAACCAACACCGTCTTGTTTTTCTTCTTTAAGCTGTTTTAAAATCAACGTTCCCCTTTTACTAAACTGGAAAACTGAAGGAAGTTTACAATACCGCTATTCTCAAATCACATGGGCAGAGCCATTTGGCCCAGAGTACCAGTAATTCCTGGTTAAATTAAAACCCGATCCATTCAATTCTGCCGTCTCGGCGGGGAGGTGCCTTCGGGGTCTCAGCCGGGTATCCGACCGGGAGAACGCAAAGCAGTTTTTTATCTTCAATCCCCAAAGCTTCGTTTATCTCTTTTTCCTTTCCGAGAATCCCATCGGTCCAGGTGGATCCCAGACCGGCTTCATAGATTGCCAGTTGCAGGTTCTGAACGGCAACGGCGGTGCTGTTTGTGTCCCAAGTCTTTCCATCAGGCGCCTTCCCGCAATATGCGAAGATAAAAACAGGCGCTCCGCCGTAGGTTTCAAAAAATTCCTTCGTTGCTGCAATGATTTTTGGTTTATCCGCGAACACCTTTTCTAGTCGCGGCTTAATATCCTCAAAAGCGTCGGCAAATATTTTTTTCATTTCCTCCACTTTCGCGTCCTGGATCACGATAAAATACCACTCCTGTCGGTTCATGGCGGATGGAGCCCAAATCGCCATATTGAGAAGATCTTCCAGTACCTCTTTCGGTATTTGATCCGGCGTAAATCTTCTAACGCTGCGTCGCCCCTTAATCACTTCTGCTAATTCCATCTTTCCCTCCTTTTTTAATTCTATATATAACTCAAATAATACACTTAGATTCCATCATGTGCCCAACACACCATTACAAAGGTAACCTCAACGGTATCTATGAGAAACGCAACAACGCAACAGCACCACTTAGCTCCCCAAGATTGCCCCCGTTAAACAAGATGAATCGGCTATGAACCGAACTTTAATGCGATATTGCCCATCGCTATATAATTTTCAAATTGAGCCCAATCCGGTACGGAGTTTCCCGACCCTAAACAGTATCTTCCCTTGGGGGCCACATTTTGCAAAAGATGCTTTGCCGTAGCCTCGATTTTTTCGGTAGACCCACTTTGAAGCAGTGATATCGATGAGCTGTTCTTTGGTCATACATTATGGATAGTCCAAATCCACCTGTTTCGTCAATCGATTCAATAAAAAGCCCGCATAAAGGAATAGACGTTTCGTAGAGAGCCTAAATTAATTTTGATAGCGCATGATCCCCTGCCAGGTAGTATAATAACACTGAAAAGAGTTAATTCGCTGTATTTATAATATAAACTTTAAACAGGGCATACATGGAAGCAAGATACGTGGGAAAAAGCTCTGAGGAGAGTGGCGCCTGCATGAGATGGGTTTCCTCCCAGCCGCTTTGATCCAGAACCCCATTTTTTTAAAGCAAGCGCTTGACATTTTACAAGAAAAGGATATTGTTATTTGATAGTGTCAACTATTTAGTGTTCATCATTTCTGGATAAACACTGGTTTAAGTGATAGGAATCGAATCATGGAGTCGGTATCCGTCAAAAACTTCGCCGTTCTAATTAAAGATATTGTATGGCACTTTGGGGCCCAGGGGCTAGATGGGCAATGTTGCGAAAACCTTTCGGCGCCGGAAGCGCGGGCGCTGCGCTTGATTTCCGGTCGTCAGCTTTGTTCGATGCAGGAAATCGCCCGGGGACTGAGCTTTTCAAAAAGCGGTGCCACACGTGTGATTGACAGGCTTGAAAAAAAGGGATTGGCAAAGCGCAAACGCAGTCCTAAAGACGGACGCGTCTGTTGCGTCGAAATTACAGCAGCGGGAGAAGCCCTAATCGGCCAGATAGACATGGAAAATGAGCGCCAAATCGGAACAATTTTGTCTAAGCTTGATCCGTCGATGCAGCAGGTGGTTCAGGCTTCATTGTATTCATTGGTTCAGGCCATAAAGGGGGAAGAATATATTTGAACCTATTGGTTGATAGTATCAACCAAAATAAGGAGTTTCGAATTGAATTCATTTACAACCTCACTCTATTTTTTTTGTTTCATTCTGATTGAGCTTTCACTACTGTTTCTTGGGATCAGCACCTTGATTGGATTGATTTTACAATACATTTCGGAGGACAAACTGAGACGCTGGTTGTCTCATAAAGGGGCTTTGGGTAGTATACTGGGTGCAGGATTGGGTGGATTAACGCCCTTTTGTGCCTGTTCCACGATTCCGATGACCGTTGGGCTTTTAAAAGCGCGTGTTCCATTTGGATCGGTCATGTCCTTTGTGGTCGCATCTCCGATTCTCAATCCCATTGTTCTGGCGATGATGGTGGCTTTGCTCGGCATCAAGGCGGCCGTAATTTATGCCGTAGTAACCTTTAGCGCTGCCGTGTTATTCGGGCTCATTCTGAATAGGTTCGGATTTGCCCAGTACGTCAAAAATGTACGCATAACGGGAGCCCGCGATTTTAACATCGATGCGGCTAATTTCACGGCCCGGATGAAGATTGCCTTTGAATCGGCATGGAACGACTTTAGAGGTGTGTTGGTCTATCTGGTCATAGGCGTGGCTATAGGTGCCCTGATTAAAGGGTATGTTCCCCAGGAGTTGATCATAAGGCTTGCTGGTCCCCAAAATCCGATGGCGGTCCCTGTTTCGGCGCTGGTCGGAATCCCGCTCTATATCCGTGTCTCAACGGCAATTCCGATTGGTTTGGCCTTGATGCAAAAGGGAATGAGCGTTGGCGCTGTGATCGCACTTATCATAGGCGGTGCGGGTATGGCGATTCCGGAAATGAGCCTTCTGGCCAGCATTTTTCGGCCCAAATTGGTTGGGGCTCTTGTCGGTGTCATATTTATAACTGCCGTGGTTGCGGGCGTGATATTTAACATAACTTGAGAGCCAGTTTCAAAACATCCCATTTTGGCCAATTTCTGTGTCAGGCTTAAATTTCAAGCCTCAAAATACTCAATGTATTCCTGCGGTTGGAATTTTCGCCTTCCTTGACCTTGAATAAACTGAAATGTTTTGAAATTGGCTCTTGAGACAAAACTTAAACCCAATATAAAAGGAGGAAAAAAAATGGCGGAAGCTAAAAAAGAAGGACTTTTTAAGCGGTTATTTGGCGGTCAAAAAAACAGCTGTTGCGGTGTGACGATAGAAGAGGTCAAAGAGGGGGAGAGCAAAGAAATGACAGAATCAACTTCTTCTTCGGGATGCTGTGCCGAAAAAGAAACGAAAACGCAATAGAACCACACCAAACCCCCTCGCAAACCCAAGGGATTTCCAATTTCACTGCACTTACGGCGTCAGATGTCGTTCCGCATAGTTAACTATAGCGGAACGACATCTTCCTTGTATCTGCAGCAAACTTGAAAATCGCTTTTTAGAACAATGAATGGTTTGTCCATTATTTCATTCATCCCTTTTTGCTTATAAAATTCCTTTTGTCGCATAATATACATTGCCGATAAATCGATCTTTTTTACATCTTTTTACAATTTTTAGGCATTTGCTCATATTTGCTTTACAATTAGTATTTAGGTGTACCCAGGCAATAAAAACAAAAAAATGAATGCGATTCGGTCTGATAGGGCTAAAGAACAGGTTTTTATTGTTTTTCAAACAAATGTTTGATACGATCGTTTTAATTGAGAGGTGACAAATAAATGAGATCTCATCAAAAAAACGATCTGGCAAGAGAAAGGCTATTGGACAAAGCGGAAATCCTCTTTGCCCAAAAGGGCTATCATGCCGTTACCGTGCGAGAGATAACCACGGCGGCCACCTGTAATCTGGCTTCGGTGAACTATCATTTTGGGAACAAAAAAAATCTCTACCTGGATGTTTTTCGCTTCCGATGGGTGCCCAGGGCCAAGGGATTGCATAAATTTTTCAGAGACTCCCTGTCTTCAAAAAAGGTGAGCGCTCCCGCAGGCGTAATTCAGGCTTTAGCGCGGGCATTTTTGGAAGGCCCCCTTTCAGATGAGGAGCGGCAGCGCCATTTTCAATTGATGACCCGGGAGATGAGCCAGCCGACCGAGGCTTTTGAGTTTGTGGCAAACCATGTCATGCAACCGTTTTTTAATGAGTTGGCCGATATGTTTGAAACCTTTGTTTCCGACGGACTGCCTCGCGAGCGATTACTTTTAAAAATAATAAGCATATTTTCAATCGTACTTCATTTCAACTTTGCCCGAACGGCGGTTGCACACGTTACCGGACGGGAATATGACCCCTCTTTCAAAGCTCAGTTGATCGATCATATCATCGACTTTTCCCTGGCCGGGCTTGATGGGAGCGAAAAGGAGACCATCGCTTGAAATACTCAGGCATAGATAGATTCGGAATCCTGATTTTAGTGCTGTGGGGCTTAATTCTTGGCGCCGGTTGTATGAAGCTCGGTCCCCAATACCGTAAACCGGATATCGGAATTCAAACTCCGACCACTTATCAACACGCGCCATTAGGGACTCAAGGAACGGAACCGTTGGATCGTTGGTGGGAGGCGTTTGGGAATCCGCAAATTAACCAGCTGGTGGCGGAAGCGTTCTCGCACAACCTGGACATCAAGAAAACCACAGCCAAAATTTTGGAGATTCGGTCGCGATTCAGACAAACGCAAGCGGACCAATTCCCGGATTTGAATTTTCAACTCAACGCCCAGAGGAGGCGCATGACCGTATCCGAAACGACGCTGAGCAGCGGTGGACTTGTTTCCCGGGAGCGAAGAAAAAATATCGACGCTTACAGCCTTTCCTTTCCGGCGACCTATGAGGTGGATCTATGGGGACGACTGGCCAGAGCTGAGGAGGCGTCACGGGCAGATCTCCTTCAAGCCGAGGAAAATCGGCTGACTGTCATACAATCCATTATCGCTGAAACCATCACGGCCTATCTGCAGATGGAAGCCCTGGAGCGGCGGATACAAATTACAAAACAGAGTATTGAAAATTATCAACGCAACCTCGATCTTGTCCAAAGACGTTACGAACGCGGTTTGACATCTATTTTGGATTTGAGACAGGCGCGGCGAGTACTGGCGCAGTCGGAAGCATCGCTACCCGAACTGCGCAGAGACCTGGGACTTACCCAGCAAAAACTGGCTGTACTGTTGGGACGCTATCCCGTCACCCACCCCCCGCGGGAACATCAGGAAGACTATTTTAAACAAATGACGCCGGTGCCCTCCGGGCTGCCTTCGAAACTTTTACTCCGAAGACCGGATATCCGGGCGGCAGAAGCACAATTACAAGCATTGAATGCCAGGGTCGGAGTGGCCAAGGCGAGCCGTTTTCCGCGGATCACTTTAACGGCGAGTCTGGGTTATTCCAATAATGAGTTGGGCCAGCTTTTCGAACCCCAAAGCCAGCTTTGGAGCATAGCGTCGGGTCTTGCACAGCCGTTATTCGACGCCGGCAAATTAAAAAGTGTTCAACAGGCGGCTGAAGCGCGATTTAAACAGGGCGTGGTGGCGTATGCCCAGACAGTACTGAGAGCATTCTCAGAAGTGGAGGCGGCACTATTGACACGCAAAGAACAATTGGAGCGCCGCCAACGAATCTTAAAATTTCTGGAAGAGGCCCGGGCAACTCAAAAAGTCGCTCAGAGCCGTTATGAGAGGGGATTGGCGGATTACCTCAATGTTCTGAATGCGCAGCAAACCCGCTTTCAGGCCGAAGTGAATCTGATCCTGGTCGATTTGACCATCCTCACCAACCGGGTTTCGTTGCATCGGGCACTCGGTGGCGGATGGGGTTCTGAGACGTATAAAGTCAAAGGATAAGCGACACGACGTCCTGTGTACATCAGGACGTCTTTGAAAGGAAGTTTTATAAAATGGGTCCAAAAATCAAATTGGTGGTTCAGCTTCTAATAACGGTACTTTTTTTAGCTGCGGGCGTCTTAGGTCTGCGGACTCTGACGGCCAGCAAGCCCCCCTTAAAAAAGGTCAAACGATCCATCGTACTACCCATCGTACGCGCCATAGCGGTTCGCAGTGCTCCCAAAAAGGTGCCCGTTCTTGGCCAGGGAACGGTAAGGCCCCTGCGCGAAATACGATTGATACCTCAGGTCGGGGGTAAGGTAGTTTACATGTCACCGGTCCTCGTGGACGGGGGGGCTTTTAAGAAAGGGACAATCCTTTTGCAGATAGAAGCGGTGGATTATCAGTTGGCCGTGTCCCTTTATCAAGCGCGAGTCAAGGATTCCGAAAGCAAGTTAAAATTGCTGGAGGAGGAAGCCGCCGTTGCGAAGGAAGAATGGATAGAGATCAATGCCGGAAAATCGGGAAACGAAAATTCGCCGAGAAATCGAAAACCACCCCCGTTGCTGGTTAAAGAACCGCAACTGGCGGCGGCCAACGC
The DNA here is from genome assembly GCA_964530095.1 of uncultured Desulfobacteraceae bacterium. Classification (GTDB taxonomy): domain Bacteria; phylum Desulfobacterota; class Desulfobacteria; order Desulfobacterales; family CAZHA01; genus CAZHAH01. The sequence goes on from CAZHAH010000004.1 coordinate 43,441, forward strand.
CAGGTTAGAGGCCGACCGCGCCGAGCTGCAGAAGGCCGAAATACAGTTACAAAGAACAAAACTGAAGGCACCATTCAGCGGGAGAGTAAGTTCTAAAAGTGTAGATATCGGACAGTTCGTTTCTCCCGGACAGCCCCTGGCCACCCTTTATTCCACTGAAGCTGCCGAGATTAAGGTGCCGCTTGAAAGCGATGATTTATACTGGTTTCATGTTCCCGGCTTTACGCCGGGTAAAGGCCGGGGGGCCCGAGCAGTGATTAAGGCGCAAATGGCGGGGCGGGCCCTAACCTGGAAGGGTCGAGTCGTACGTGCCGAGGGGAAATTGGATGAACGCACCCGCATGATTAATGTGATTGTCAGAGTGGATAACCCATATGCCAGAAAGCCGCCTTTGGCGGTAGGGCTTTTTGTGGCCGTTGCCATAGAAGGTCGAATGCTTGCGAATGCAACCATAATCCCCCGCTCCGCGCTTCAGGCGGGGAATGTGGTCTGGGTGATTGATGACAACGGGCGTCTCCGTTTTCGGAACGTGCAACTCGCCAAATTTATTGATGAGGGTGCCTTAATCAGCAAGGGACTCAGTCAGGGTGAAATAGTGGTGATATCTCCCATCAAAGCGGTTACCGACGGAATGGTAGTGAGAGTCGCGCTGGCAGGCGAGACGGAAGGGCCATGAAAGGTATTGAAGAATGAGAAATGCCGTTGCCTGGTTTGCTGAAAATTATGTCGCCGCCAATCTGTTGATGATATTTTTTTTGATAGCGGGAGCCTTCACTGGCTTGACCCTGAAGTTGGAGATTTTTCCCGAGACGACACTTGATCGGATCAATATCTCCTTGGCTTATCCCGGTGCTTCACCCGCTGAAGTGGAGGAGGCCATCATCCGGCGAGTGGAGGAAAACGTAGCGGGTCTGGCCGGCATAAAGCGGATCGATTCCGTAGCACGGGAAGGATTCGGTACGGTAACCCTGGAGGTCATGAAAGGCTGGGACCTAAAAAAGTTGTTGGACGAAGTCAAAGCCGAAGTGGATCGTATCAGCACTTTCCCGGAAGAGGCTGAAGACCCGATTGTGCGCGAGATTACTCGTCGCAGCCGGGTAATCTATGTGGCGGTTTACGGCGATGCGCCTGAGACGACCATCAAACATCTGACCGAAAAAGTCAAAGACGACCTTACCAATCTGCCCGGCATTACCCTGGCTGAACTGCTGGGCGTGCGTAAAGGTGAGATCCACATTGAAGTCTCCGAGGAAGCCCTTCGCCGTTACGGACTGACATTGGGACGAGTGGCTCAAATCGTGCAAAAAGCCAGTCTCGATTTGCCCGCCGGCAGTGTCAAAACCGCAGGCGGTGAGATACTGCTCAGAACCAAAGGTCGTCGCTATTCAGCCGAAGACTATTTGGATATCGCCGTGATTACCCGTGCCGACGGGAGTAATGTAACATTGGGCCAGGTGGCCATATTGAAAGATGGATTCCAGGATGTCGACCTTTTCGCGCGGTTCCAGGGTAAACCGGCAGGCATGATCCAGGTGTATCGGGTGGCGGATCAAAATGCGCTTTCGGTGGCGGCAACGGTCAAAAAATATATTAGTGAGGCCCGCCCCGACCTTCCCGCAGGCATCGACATCGCCTCTTTTTCAGATCGATCAAAAATTCTTCGCAGTCGTCTCAACTTGTTGTTGAAAAATATGGCCATCGGATTGGTCCTTGTGATTATTTTGCTGGGACTTCTCATGAATATCAGGCTTGCCTTCTGGGTGACCCTTGGGATTCCAATATCTTTCATGGCCGGAATGATGTTTCTACCCCAATTCGATGTGTCCATCAACATGATATCCCTTTTTGCTTATATCATGGTGCTGGGAATCGTGGTGGATGATGCCATCATTATCGGGGAGAATATCTTTCGTCAAAGCGAAGAAGGAAAGGCACCGCTTGACAGTGCCGTGGAGGGTGCGCTCGAGGTGGGTCGACCGGTGATCTTTTCGGTTCTGACCACCGTTGTGGCTTTCTGGCCGCTTCTTCTGGGGGGCGGTTTCATGGGCAAGATGATGCGCAATATCCCGATTGTTATTATTCTGGTTTTACTCGGTTCTCTGGTGGAGTCTCTCTTCATATTGCCGGCCCACATGGCGCGAAGCAAAGGCCTTGTCAATTCGCGCAGCCCGGGAAAAAAGAGAATAAAGATTTCCGCCCGGTGTTTAAAATGGATCATTCAAAAGCCGTATGCCCGATTGCTCGATTTTTGCCTGCACTGGCGGTATGCGACTTTGGCATCAGGGATAGCGGTGTTGATGCTGGCCCTGGGAATATACCAGGCCGGTTGGATCAAATTCACGTTTTTCCCAAAAGTTGAAGGAGACACCTTGCGCTGCCTGGTGACTATGCCGGCTGGGACGCCGGTTGAGCGGACAGAGGAGGTTGTCACACATCTGGAACGAACCGCAAGAGAGACCCTCAAAATGATGGACAAAGGTCGTCCCGAAGGGGCGCCACCGCTTTTTGAATACAGTGTGGGCTTGATCGGTTTTCAGATGAGCCGTCGGGGGGGCGCAAACAGCAGCGGCCGCCATCTGGCGCAGATATGGATCCAGCTCATAGAAGGCGAAAAGCGCGATATCGGCGCCATGCGTTTGACCCGACTGTGGCGCAAAAAAGTGGGTCGCAGCATACCGGATGCCGAATCGATTGTCTACCGAAGCGAGCTGCACAGCGCCGGAAACGCGATTGAAGTCAACCTCTCTTCAGATGATCATGATACGCTTTTGACGGCGGCCGAAGATCTTAAAAATGAACTGAAAGTATACCCCGGTGTCTTTGATATCGAAGATAGTTTTTTACCCGGAAAAAGGGAGATGCAGCTTAAGCTCAAACCGGCCGCACACAGCCTGGGGCTCACCTTGAGCGATCTCGCCCTGCAAGTGCGCCACGCCTTTTACGGCGCCGAGGCGCTACGTTTGCAGCGCAATAAGGATGAGGTCAAAGTTCTTGTGCGTTATCCCGAATCCGAGCGAAGATCTCTGGGCTATGTAGAAGAAATGCGGATTCGTACGGCAGACGGTCATGAGGTCCCCTTCAGTCAGGTTGCTCAAGTCGATATGGTACAGGGGTATGTGTCCATCGAAAGAGCCCAGCGAAAGCGGGTTATCAAGGTGACGGCTGATGTGGATGAATCAGTGGCTAACGCCAATGAGGTGCGCATCACACTTGAGAATCGTTTTTTGCGACAATTGAAAGGCCGCTATCCGGAACTCAGGTATTCCGTCGAAGGAGAAGGCAAGGAACAAAAAGAATCCATGGCAGATGTCTACCGCGGTTTTGCCATTGCTCTTTTCGGCATATACGCCTTGCTGGCGATACCGTTTAAATCTTTTACACAGCCCTTTATCGTGATGGCGGCCATTCCGTTCGGTTTTTTAGGTGCCTTTGTGGGGCATTTAATAATGGGTCTGAATATCAGCTTTTTGAGCCTTTTCGGTATGGTGGGGCTTGCGGGAGTCGTCGTCAATGATTCTTTGGTATTGATCGACGCCACCAACCGGATGCGCGATCGCGAGGCAAACGCACATGCCGCGGTAACAGCGGCGGGGAAGCTGCGTTTTCGCGCCATCGTACTCACTTCGTTGACCACATTCGCCGGGCTCATACCGATAATTTTGGAGAAAAGCATTCAGGCGAAATTTCTCATTCCCATGGCTGTCAGTTTAGGATTCGGAGTCCTCTTCGCGACCGGAATCACGCTCCTCCTAATTCCTTGTGGCTACTTGATCCTAAACGATATTCAATCCCTTTTCAGCGGGCAGAGAGACCCATCCCGGCCTTGAATTGTAATGTCAAGATGTTATAACCTTTGAACCTATAACCCTGAACCTTAAAACCGATCCGTTTCGGTTTTAGTGTATAAGGGACAGCGTGGAGGGAGCGATGGACAAGTCATCTTTAACTATTGCCGTGGTGGGGGGAGGTTCACGGTGTCTTTTTTTAATGGAATTAATCGATAATCAGACCTTCCCGCTTACCAATCCCATAATTGTAGGCGTTGCCGATCTTAAAGATGACGCACCCGGAATCGTTAGAGCCAAAGAAGCGGATATTTTTGTGACGTGCGATTATAATGATTTTATTAAGCGCGATGACATCGATTTGATCATCGAATTGACCGGCAGTTTAGATGTTTACAACGACATTTTAAAAAAAAAGAAAAGCACTGTCAGGGCCATCGCCCACACTACGGCGGTATTTTTTACGGAAATTTACCGGATTACCCAGGCTCAAAAGGAAACCAATCAGAAGCTAAGAGAGACCCTGGCAAAATATGACGTTATTTTTAATGAACTCATTCATGAAAATGTACTCGTGATCGATGCGGATTATAAGGTCATGGATATTAATGCTGCCTTGTTGGAAAGAATAAATATGACGCGCGAAGAGGCGATCGGGCGGAGCTGTTATGAACTTATTAATCACCAGGAAACTCCCTGTTGCTTAGATGATCTGGAATGCCCCTTTAAAACGGCACGAGAGACAGGTAAACCTTCACGGGTAACCCATGTTTACAGGGGCGAGGATAAAAAGGAGACTTATCTGGCCGTTTCATGCTACCCGCTTGTACAAAAAACGGAAATTGTCGGGGCGGTTAATATATCGCGAGATATTACGCAAGAGATCAATATGCAGAAAGTCATGATGCAGCAGGAAAAGCTGGTCTCTGTTGGCCGTCTTTCGGCCGGGGTTGCGCATGAGATCAACAATCCGCTGACCACCGTATTGACTACGGCCATACTGCTTCAGGAGGACATGGCCAAAGACGATCCCATTTACCAGGAACTTGAAACGATTGCCAAAGAAACCCTGCGTTGCCGGAAAATTGTCAAGAGCCTGCTCGATTTTGCGAGGCAGAGTCCGCCCGCCAAAAAACTACATGACGTCAATGCCATCGTCAGCGAAAGCTTTTTGCTTACTAAAAAACAGGCGACGTTTAATAATGTTGAACTTGAGATGAAGCTTGCCGAAAATCTGCCGCCTATTTATCTGGACAAAGATCAAATCCAACAGGCTGTGATGAATTTGACTTTAAACGCCATCGAAGCTACCAGTTCCCGCGGAAAAGTGATCGTTGAAACGCGAAATAGGTCTGAGCAAGAAAAGATTGAAGTATCGGTCTTGGATAACGGCATCGGAATTGTCAGCGAAAATTTGAGTAAAATATTTGACCCGTTTTTTACGACCAAAGAGAAAGGCACCGGTTTAGGATTGGCGATTACGCACGGCACCATCGAACAACACGGCGGGTCTATCGAGGCCAAAAGCACAATCGGTAAAGGGACCGAATTTATCGTACATCTTCCGATAAGCCAAGGAGATGGAAGTGCCTGATGAACATTCGCCCCAGATCCTGATCATCGATGATGAAGAGAGTATTTGCAGAAATTGCGCCAAAATACTGTCCCGACCGGATTATACCATCGATTATCTGCTGAATGGATATGATGCCCTTAAACGGCTGGAAGAAAAATCCTATGACCTCATTATCACCGATTTAAAAATGAGTTCCCTGGGGGGGATGGAAGTCTTCCGGCGCGTGAAAGCGAAGTACCCTGACACGCTGGTGATCATAATTACCGGTTATGCCAGTGTTTCATCGGCTGTGGAAGTCATGAAAATGGGTGCCTTTGATTATCTTCCCAAACCGTTTACCCCCAATGAGCTGCGCTCCGTTGTCGAGCTGGCGGTTGACGAGAGAAAGCGGCGCTTACAAAATGAGCGGCTGAAAAAAGACCGCCGGCGCACGAAAGCTCCCGCACACCAACTGGTCGGAACCAGTGCCAAAATAAAAAAAGTAATTTCCATGGTACAAAAGGTCGCACCGACCGATTCGACCGTTTTTATTTACGGCGAAAGCGGCACCGGGAAAGAGCTGATTGCCAGGGCCGTACATGCCAACAGCAAGCGCAGAGACAAGGTCTTTTTTGCTATAGATTGTGGGAATTTGTCCGGCAATCTGCTCGAAAGTGAACTTTTCGGCTATGCCAAAGGGGCTTTTACCGGCGCCGAACAAAACAAAGAAGGAATTTTACGGCTGGCACACGAGGGGACCATATTTCTAGATGAGATCAGCAATATCAGTTTGGAGATTCAGGGAAAGCTGCTTCGCTTTTTAGAATCGCGTGAATTTTTTCCTCTCGGCGGTACAACTTCCCAAAAAGTGGATGTCAGATTCATTTTCGCTACCAATCGAAATTTAAAGGAAATGGTGGCTGACAGCTCTTTTCGCGAAGATTTTTATTATCGAATATTTGTCTATCCGATTGATCTGCCGGCTTTATGCGACAGGAAGCGGGATATTTTGCCGATTGCGTATCATTTCATGAACCAGTTCAACCAGCGAATGGGCAAGACGGTTACCGGGTTTGATGAGGACGCGGCTTGCCGGCTTACCGAGTATGATTGGCCGGGGAATGTAAGACAGCTCCGAAATGTCGTGGAAAGAGCCGTGATACTAAGTGAAAATGATCAAATCACGCTTAAGGAAATTCCATTTTTAGGCGATATCAGCGATATCGAGGAATTGATCGAGAATGTTCCGCGAACCAATGCGGAATTGAAGCAGATTAAAAAAGAAATTCGGCAAAAGGCGGTGGTCAAGGTCGAAAGAAATTTTCTTTTACATGCGTTGTCACAAAATGATTGGAATATCACCCAGGCCGCCCGCAAGACCGGGATGCAACGAACCAACTTTCAAAAACTTCTGAGCAAGCACGGCATCAAAATACCCGAGTTAAGACAAAATCCGTGCGAATAAACGCGAGACCTTTGCAAACCACCTCCTTTTGCCCAATTTGCGCTAAAGGTTGCGCCTGACGGCTTGAGAACATCACACAAAAGTGCCGGCGTCAGACTCAAATTTTGCACGAAGTGAAGCCTTAGCGTTATCCTCAAAATACCCAATGTATTCCTGCGGTTGCACGAAGTGAAGCGGCAGCGCAATATTTTCCTCTTCCTTGAACTTGAACAAAATTAGACATTTTTCAAAGGTCTCGGTGCATCAGGGGGGCAATCCGATAATAGCGTTATACGCTGTATACTTATTTTATACAGCACCTTTCCCGAATTAAAACCTCTGTTAAATCCATACAAAACGATCCCTTAGCGAAAGTCTTCATAAAATAAAAGGAGTATAAAAAATATATACACTCCTCCATCTGAGCGTCAGGTAAAAAATAATATATCAACTGTATTTTCAATGTGTTGTAAATATAGAAGATGTTGGCACGACACATGCAATGATAAGCACTGGCGAGCGAAGACAGATTAAACATAATACGACCCCCAAAGGAGGCATAAATGAGCCAGCCAGCCAAAATCATAGTGGTGGATGATGAAAAACAGATTTGTCAAAATGTCGCTAAAATTCTGTCCAAATACGATATTAAAGTCACTTATGCCTTAAGTGCCAAGGATGCGATTAAAAAAATGACCGAGGAACCGTACGCGCTGCTTATCACCGATATTGTAATGCCGGAGATGGATGGCTTGGAGCTGTTGAAATACGTCAAAAAGGAATGGCCTCAGACAAAAACGATTATGATGACCGCATTCGCTTCAATCGATAGTGCGGTCAAAGCCATTCAAATGGGAGCCCTGGATTACATTTCCAAACCGTTTACGCCGAATGAGTTAAGATCAACGGTCAAACAGGTTATTCGAGGTGAAATCATCGAATTCCCAAAAACAACCGGCGCAGAACAAAATAGAGACGCCATTGATGTGGATATCCCCTTTGACCGAAAAGAGGTGGCGAAATACACCGGTGAAAAATACGTCGACCGTCTGACATCAACCGATATACCGCAAGTCGAGACCCAATCTGAGAAGCCCCCGGAGAATTACTGTGAAATGGGTGCGCGGGTGTGCGATATTTATAAAAAACTAGGCGATACCTGCAAAGGGGGAATCAAAAAGAACGAATGCCCCCAGAAAACAGCCCAGAAGCGTAAAAAAGGGGCCAAAGCCAAAAATGGTGAGCCCCAAAAACTTATTGGAATTGACCTTCCTTTCAATTACGAGGAGGTGGCAGCGATCACGGGGCCGGAATACATTCAGAACTTACATCACGAAGGGGTTGCGTTTTTGCCTTACGAGGAATTAAAGAAAAATGTTGCCCATATGCTGGGAAAAGAACAAGAAGACATACGCCCGGAATCGGATCAAACGCCGGGGTCGTTGGTTGGCGACATCTTGATTATTGAGGATGAGGTCGCGGTGAGCAACAATATCCGAAAAATACTCCTAAAATCGGGGCAGGATATCGACCAGGCAATCACCAAAAAGGAGGCCCTGGAACACATCAATGCCAAGTCGTACAAATTGATCGTGCTCGACTTGCGTATTCCCGGTGTCAAAGGACTGGAACTATTAGCGTTAATACGCAATGAACAACCGGAGGCAAAGGTCGTCATTGTGACCGGCTACGCCAGCATCGAAAGTGCGGTAGAGGCGACCCGTTTGGGGGCCAATATCTATCTCCCCAAACCGTTTACACCCCAAGAACTCCGCCAGGCGACCCAAGACGCCTTACAGAAAGCGGCCTAAGCCGCAACGCATTATTTTGTTCCCATCCACGGATTAGTAATGGCACTCTAAAGTGTCCAATTCAGAAATGAGGATTTTTTGTGTTGGACAAGGCCGCACAAGGGTTTGCGGTGAGGCGTACTCAGTGTACGTCGCAGCCGGAAACCCGCGGAGAACGCCGTACAACGCAAAAAAGACCATTTATGGATGGACACTAGTTTGTGAACGCCGCGAGCTGCGCCAAAATATCAGCATCGCTGAAGCCCTTAAGGGATGCGGCGCCGGAGCGGCAGGATGCCGCACATAGACCACAGCCTTTACAGACTGCTTCGTTTACGACGGCTTTATCGTCTGGGCTTATTTCAACGGCCTGGTATGGACATACCCCAGCGCAAACCCGGCAGCCGGTGCATTTGACAGCATCGGTTTCAGCCACCATGCCACCGACCTTCAACGTCGGGTTACATAATATGGCTGCCGCACGGGCAACGGCCGCCTGGGCCTGAGTGATCGATTCGTCAATGGGCTTTGGGCCGTGGGCGAGTCCACAGACAAAGATACCGTCGGTGGCAAAATCGACCGGCCTTAACTTGACATGGGCTTCCACAAAGAAGCCGTCTTGGTTCAAAGGAACCTTAAATTTTTTAGAAAGCTCGGATTCTTGCGGCGAAATAATCGCGCTGGCCAGGATGAGTAAATCCGGATGAAGCGTCAGTTTGTGGTTGAGGACTGCATCCGTAAAAGTAACTTCGATATTTTCCTGATCTTCTCCTACCGTCAGCCCTTTAGGCAAATCAAATCGGATAAAATGAATTCCGCGGTCGCGGGCTTGGCGATACAGATTTTCGCGCAGGCCGTAGGTTCTTAAGTCACGGTACAGGATAAAGATTTCCATATCCGGATTGCGCTCAAAAAGCTCCAAGGCTCCCGTAACCGAATGGGTACAGCAAACCTTGGAACAATAGGGTCTTTCCGGAATTCGCGAACCCACGCATTGGACAAAAACGGCCGTCTGAGCTTTGGCAATTTGCGTGTCCGAAGAGCGGAGTTTACGATCCAAATCGAGCCCCGTCATCACCCTTGCATTCTGACCGTAAAGATAGTCTGCAGGTTTCAGTTCCGAGGCACCCGTGGCAATAATTGCGGCACCATGTTCGATGACTTTAGATTCTTCCCCAGCAGCAATCGCGGTCTTAAAGCGACCCATCGAACCTTCGACCTGTTGTATTTCAGCCTGGAGATAAATGCTGATTTTTTCTTCCGATTCCACCTCCTGGATCAGACGACTTAAGTTTTGCTGAACATCCTCGCCTTTCCAGGTCGACAGCAGGCTGGACGTCTGACCGCCCAGGGTATTCGTTTTTTCCACAAGATGGGTCATAAATCCCTGCCGTGCCAGGTCTCTGGCGGCCGTCATGCCGGCCAGTCCGCCTCCAATTACCAGGGCCTCCTGGCTAATCGAAATTTCCTGTTCGGCTAAAGGCACCAGCTGGGCCACCTTGGCCACAGAGAGGCGGATGAGATCCTTTGATTTTTCAGTTGCCGATTCCGGGGCATCCGAGTGAACCCAGGAGCAATGATTTCGAATGTTAGCCATATCGATGAGATATTTATTGAGGCCCGCATTTACGGCGGTTTCACGGAAAATGGGCTCATGAGTCCGGGGGGTACAGGCGGCGATAACAATGCGATTCAGGTGGTGGGTCTTGATCGCCTGGCCGAGGAGTTCTTGCGCGTCCTGGGAACAGGCAAAAAGCTGGTCGGTGACATAAACCACGTAGGGCAGCTTCCGGGCATATTCGACGACTGCTGCGATTTCCACGACACCGGCGATATTTGTGCCACAATTACAAACAAACACACCGATACGCGGGGCCATGCCGCGCAGGTCCGTCTCAGCCGTGAGTTCTTTGGTTTTGGTGGAAGACCAGCGGACTTTTTGCAAACTTCTGGCAGCCTCGGCAGCCGTGGCGCTGGCACCAACAACCGAAGAAGGAATATCCTGGGGGGCCTGGGAGGCACCGCAGACCAGCACACCGGCGCGGGAGGTTTGGACCGGGTTGAAGCTATCTGTAAGCGGGAAGCCGTCTGCATCCACGCTGACCTGCATAAGCCGAGATAGGTCTGAAGTATCTTTGGAAATACACATCCCCACCGACAAAACAACGATGTCAAATGGTTCTATTTTTCTCTGCCCGGACTCATCGATATAGGCAAGGTTGATCAATTCGGAATTATTTTCAGGAGTTAAGGTCGAAATTCGCGATTTGATAAACCGAACCCCGAAGCGGTCGCGGGCGGCATTGAAATAATTTTCAAAGTCCTTTCCGTGAGTTCGCATATCGATATAAAAGATGGCGGCATCCAAACCCGGAACATGCTCCTTGGCCATTACCGCTTCTTTGACCGCATACGTGCAACAGACCGAAGAACAGTATTTGCGGGCGCCGGCATGGACATCCCGTGATCCCACACATTGCAGCCAAGCGATTTTAACCGGTGGCTTGTTATCGGAAGGTCGTAGCACATGCCCCTGAGTGGGGCCGGATGCACTGAGCATCCGTTCAAACTCAAGGCTGGTCACAATGTTGGGATGGCGCTTATATCCGTAAGTGTCGTAGACTGCCGGATCGTAGGGTTCAAAACCGGAGGTCAAAATAATCGAACCGACATCGAGTTCGACGATTTCGTCTTGCTGAGAATGATCGATAGCACTGACCGCACAGAATTCGGTACAAATGCGGCAGCCCCCTGATTTGAAATGGACGCACCGCTTGCGGTCAATGGCCGGAATGTTTGGGATGGCCTGCGCATACGGTACATAAATCGGTTTACGGTGATCAAGCCCCTGTTCGTACTCAGAAGGAATTTCTTTCAAGGGCTGTTTGGAAATCCAGGCATCGATATCTTCAGGTTTAATGTGGCCCGTGGGGCAGACAAAGGCACAAGCCCCGCAACCGATGCAGGCATCGGTTTGGACGTGAAAAGGCGTATCGATTTTAAGGTCAATCCCGCGTCCGGCCAGTTGGATGGCATTGGCACCCATTTTTTCGCAGACCCGGGTACAAAGACCGCAAAGGATACAATCGTTTTCTTCTATCTTGAACCGCGGTTTAGAGATGCCGTATTTTGAAGCCAGATCGTTGATGATCGGGACATTGGGGCAACGGGTCAGGAGCAGTTCTACAATGAGCTTGCGCCCCTGATGGACAGCATCCGAGTTTGTTTGGACGGCCATCCCTTCCCAAATGGGATAATTACAAGCGGTGACAAAGCGGGAACGGCGACCATCGAAGAGATCGACGGTGCAAAGACGGCACATGCCGGCCGGCTCCAGGGCTCGATGATGACACAGGGTCGGGATTTCCACACCGTATTTTTGGGCCACCTGAAGAATATACTCCCCTTCTTCACCTTGAACCCTTTTTCCGTTCAGTTTAAATTCAATCATGCATACATCCTTTTGGTCGATCGAGCAAAATCGACACAAAACGCTTTAAGCGACTAGCAAATGCGGATGGCATCGAATTTACATCTCTCATAACAGATTCCGCATTTGATACATTTTTCGTGATTCAACACATGGGGCATTTTCTTTTCGCCGGTGATCGCTTTTTCGGGACATTTTAGGGCACACAACCGGCACCCGGTGCATGCGGCTGAATCGATTTCATAGTGGAAAAGCGGTTTGCAAACACCGGCCGGGCATTTCTTGTCTTGAATATGCGCTTCATATTCATCACGAAAATAAAGGAGTGTGGTCAGAACCGGATTGGGGGCCGAAGTCCCCAAGCCGCAGAGAGAAAATTTCTGGACCATCATGCCCAGATCTTCCAGGAGTTCGATGTTTCCTTCCTGGCCCTCACCGGCGCAGATGTCGGTCAAAATAGCCAGCATCTGTTTGATTCCTTCGCGACAGGGGACACATTGGCCGCACGATTCTTCTTTTAAAAAATCGAGGAAATAGCGGGCCAGGTCGACCATGCAGGTATCTTGATCCATAACGATCATGCCACCGGAACCCATCATGGACCCCACACGCGCCAGTTCATCAAAATCGACACCCAAATCCAAAAATTGCTTGGGGATGCATCCGCCGGATGGCCCGCCTGTCTGAACCGCCTTGAATTTTTTCCGTTTGGGGATACCGCCCCCGATATCATAGATAATTCTGCGCAGGCTGGTTCCCATGGGGACTTCAACCAGGCCGGTATTGGCAACCTTGCCGACCAGGGAAAATATTTTCGTGCCTTTGCTTTTCTCGGTGCCGATGGAGGCATACCATTTGGCACCGTTATTGATGATCACGGGGACATTGGCCCAGGTTTCAACATTGTTTAAGGTGGAAGGATTCTGGCGAAAGCCTTTTTCTACGGTATGAATGTACTTGGCGCGCGGCCGTCCGGGCTTGCCTTCAAGAGAGGCCATGAGCGCGGTCGATTCCCCGCACACAAAAGCACCGCCTCCCCGGCTGATATGCACATCAAAGTCAAATCCGGAACCCAGAATATTCGACCCCAGAAGGCCGAATTTTTCTGCGCTTATCAGGGCCAGGGTGAGATTTTTTACAGCCAGGGGGTATTCGTGGCGCACATAGACGTAACCGCTATGGGAGCCGACGGCGATGGCGGCGATAATCATTCCTTCCAGAACGCTGTGCGGGTTGCCCTCCAAAAGGCTGCGATCCATATAGGCCCCGGGATCTCCTTCGTCGGCATTACAGATAATGTGCTTTTCTCCCTTTTGGCGACGACAGGTTTCCCATTTGATGCCGGCTGGAAATCCTCCTCCCCCGCGCCCCCGCAGACCTGACTGCTTTACTTCCGTGATAATCTGGTCGGGCTGCATACTGAAAAGCGCCTTCTCAAGGGCGGCGTAGCCCCCGACGGCGATATAGTCCTCGATGCGGGTCGGATCGATGCGCTCATTGTTACCCAAAATAATGCGCTGCTGAAGCTGGTAAAAAGGGATGTCCTTTTCGTGGATGATTTTCTGCTTGGCAACCGGATCCTTAAAGACAAGGGCGTCGATTATTTCCCCCTTTTTAATTGTTTTTTCGACAATCTCCGGTATGTTTTCAGATTTAAGCCGGGAGTAAAAAATCCCGTCCGGATGAATCACCATGATCGGTCCTTTTTCACAGAACCCGTGACACCCGGAAAACTTGACAGCGACATCGTCCTGCAGGTTATGACGTTGCAGTTCGTCATGTAGAGATTGGTGCACCGCTTCAGTTCCGTAGGCCCCGCACCCTGAACCTCCGCAGAGCGAAACAATCTGTTTGGCATGTAAAGAAGCATCGGAGCGGAGTGAATTCCGAAATTGATTCAGATCCTCGCGACTCTCAAGTTTGGAGTGAATTTCAGCAGATATTTGTGTCATACGAATTGGGTTCAACTATTCTTTCAACTGGTTAACGATTTTTGTCGCGTTTAAGCGATCTAGACCTCCATGGGTTTCCTGGTTGACTGTCAGAACGGGTCCGGACGCACAACACCCGATACAGCGCACGGCCTGCAAGGTGAACTGGAGGTCGTCCCGCGTTTGGCCTTCCTCAATTTCAAGTGTCTCTTCTAAGGCCTGCATGATTTTATCGGCGCCGCGAACATGGCAGGCGGTGCCGGTGCAAACGTTGACAATATATTTCCCCCGAGGCTCAAGACTTATGGTCTTATAAAAAGTGGAAACACTGTAGACAAGGCTTTCTCTGATTTTCAGCTTTTGCGCCAGATAGGGGATGATTTCAGGCGGAACAAAATGATAAATTTCGCTGATGTCCTGAAGGATCATCAACAGGGATTCAGGATCGGATTTATAGGTCAGAATGATCTCATCAATTTTCTGCCAGTCAGTTTTATGCTCAGCTTTCATAGGTGCATCTCTTTTGAATTCAAATCCATTTAGGAGGTTATCGCTGCCGGGGTATTCGCTCGGTATACAACCGGACAATTTTCAACACAGGCGCCACATCCCGTACAGAGATCCATATCAACGCTGCGAGCGCGTTTACGGATTTTGACCTTAAAATTGCCTTGGCTCCCTTCAACGGATTCAAGATCCGCATAAGTAATTAGTTGGATGTTCATGTGCCGGCCGACCTCGACCAGTATCGGGGAAATAATTCACATGGCACAATCATTGGTCGGAAAGGTTTTGTCCAGCTGCGACATAACCCCCCCGATGGCGGGTGATTTTTCGACAAGATAGACGTAAAATCCCGAATCAGCCAGGTCAAGTGCGGCTTTCATGCCGCTGATACCGCCACCGACCACTAAGACGGCTCCAGTTTGTTTTTCAGTCATGGGGCCTCCCTATCCCGGATAAACCGGCTCTGTTGAAAAGGCGTACGCCGCAAATCACAAATTTCAAGTACCAAATTACAATATCCAAATCTCAGATAAGATCAAAAGACAGTCGGACCTTGAAAGTATCATCATGGTGAAATCAAATACGAGCGGATGCCATTGATATCCAATTGATTGTATCTCAATCCCAGCGCCTCTTCATCGAGCCCAAATGCCAGACCCAAAAGCTGGGGATACAGAATCGAGGGCAGGTTGCCGTTGGAGACCGAAGCCTCCAGTTGTGCGGCCTGAATCGTATCAAACTGGATCTGACAGTAAGTGCAAGCCGTACATAAAAAGTCGGCGCCAGCCGTTTTGGCATCATTTATTTTTTTGTGCATTAAGGCAAACGACAGCGGGGCGTTTTTTTCCAGTATGGGATTGCCGCAGCACTCTAGCCGCCGGGGCCAATTGACCGATTGCGCGCCGGTCGCAGCCACAAGATCTTCAAATAGAGTGGGGTCTACAGGATTATCGTATTGCATGATATCCGCTGGCCTCAAGGCATGGCAGCCGTAGTGCGGAGCGATTTTGAGCGCGCTGAAACGCTGACGAACTTGATCCTTTAAGATTGGCAGACCGATATCACGCGCGAGAAGCGGAAGCAGATGTTTTATTTCCACACTTCCATCCCAAAACAGATCCTCCTTTTTTAAAACCGCATTAACCTCATCCCGCATCCGATCATTCGTTTTAATCCAATGATCGGCATGTTTCAGGCTACCATAGCAGCACTTGCAGAGCGTGAGAATATTTAAATTTTGCTGCCGGGCCAAGGCAAGATTGCGGGCGGCCGAAAGGAGGTAGGCCCCAAAGTGATGGTTGCGGTTCGGATACCCGCAGCAATTGAAGGTTATATCGACCAGCTCAACCGCTAAAGTTTTCAGAACCGCGCGCGAGGCGAGTTCATATTGCTCCAACAAGGCTGGTATCTTACAACCTGAGAAAAGGGCCAGCCTCATTTGATATGATCCTCAGCGATGTCTATTGAGCCGGCGGAGCCCGGTTTTCTGATTATTGAATCCATATTTTCAAACCGTTCGACCGCTAGATTTTTCATTTCATAAAAAATATCCGTAACTTGTACTCCCTGGGGGCAGCTTTCCTGGCACATGTAACACGTCGTGCAGTCCCAAATCATACGCGAATCCAAAGCCATCTCTTTGAGACCCAGACCGAGGGCGTGCATGATCTGGTGCGGCAACAGGTCGAGTTCGGATGCGGGTTTTTCGAAGACGGCAACCACCGGACAAACATTGGTGCAGGTCTGACAGCCAAAACAGCCCGAAAAGGTATGTGCTTGATCGGAAAGCTTCAACTGGTTTCTCAAAGTGAAATTGTCCGGGGTAAGGGTCAGGATTTGATCGGTGCTTTTTTGGGCTGATTTTTCAGCGGCCAGTTGCCTTGCGCCCAGTTGGGGGCCTGGATAGCCTTTAGCCACCAAATCGGCTTTGGAAGCCTCCCACAGGTCCTGCAAGTCGATTCCCGCCGGGCAAAGATCCGTACAGCGGTGGCAGCTGGTGCAGATGAAGCTACCCGCTGAAAGCAAGTGGAGCTTGTGGCGTTCTAATTTTTTTCCTTTCGTCAACTCGGTTATCGAAAGGAGTTTTTCAGAGGGTAAGATATCCGGATTGGGAATCAATTCCAATATCGGGGAAACGCTGCAGTAAAGGCTACATGTCCCGCAATGCGTACAGGCATCCAGCGCCAAGGCTCGCTTGGTAGCTATGTTGGCCGGGTTGGAAATAGAATCTTTTGCGGCCCGACTGATAAAAAGGCTAAGGGAACTGGAAATGATATGGAAAAAGCGGCTGAAGGGCAGATATGCCAATCCGATAAAGCAGGCCATAAAATGGATATACCACAGCCATACCGGGGCACCGAAACGTTCCAAGAAATCGACCGCCGGTTTAAGCGGTTTTGACAGCGGATAAGAAATAAACGCCGAACGAGGAGTGGAGTGACACTCCATACAGCTTTCTTCATGCAATTCACGTCCTTGTTCAATCAGATCTGAATCTTGATGACCGCTGAAATCGCTAAAAGCGACGCCGTAATTCTGCGCCCAATACGCTTTTAGGGGTTCGATTTCTTCGGGATCATCCGAACCGAGATAGTCCTCAACCATGCCGTTAAAAAGTGAGGGCGAGATTATTTGGACGCTGTCGAGCAGAAACCCGGAAAAGAAAATGATCGTTAAAAGCGAGATGGCTGCCCAGTCGGTTCGATTGGTGATACGACGAAGTCCTTTGATGGTCAGGCGCCGATAGACGGCGATGATAATTCCCGCAAGGACAAGCGCGCCGAAAAAATTTCTCAAAAAGAAGTAGGGATTTAAGGTAGAAACATAATCCGGAAACAAGGCGAGTGTAACCGTTTCGTCCAGGGCATGCATTAAGAGCAGATACACAAAACCCACGATAAAGCACAAATGCATGATTCCCCGCAGGGGGTCTTCACGCAACACTTTGATTTGAAAGAAGATGTCCAGAATGAGGGCCTTGAGGAGCAGAGGGAATCGGCGACTAAACAAGATTGTTACGATAGCCATAGAGGCCGCAGCGATCCTCTTCGGGGGGGATAAACCCTTAGCTTCCGGTCCGATTTCAATTTTAAACCATTGCAGTATTCGAAAAATCACCCCGCCAAGGGCGATAAGCAGTGATAAATAGAGTGCAGCTGTAAAAAACATTATTCTTCCATCTGAATCGGCGATGCGCCATTACAGTTATCGTTTATTGGGCCGTTGATCGAGCCAACTCAGGAAAAAACGAAATCGACGCAACGATGTCAAGTAAAATGAAACGGGAAACGGACTGCATAATTCAAAACCTAATCTCGGGTCAAGGGAAAAATCATAATTATGCGGGCCAGCGTAGTCAAAATCCGGGAATATCAGAGCCCCGATCGAGTGGATGGAAAGTGCAAGTTTGTTGATTTTTTATGCCCGGTGATATAGGAAATACCCTCCTTAGGCCTTCACCTTGTTATCGTATATAAGACCGTAGGAAATACAAAGTTTCGGAAAGAAAAATGATCAGCATCATCACGGGTGTCCACAACCAGTTGGCAGCCAACACATTATTTCTTGAATATATACGTAAATATACCCAAAACCAGTATGAGCTGATCGTGATCGATAATGCTTCAAACGATGGGAGCGGGGACTATTTTGAAAAAAATGGGGCGCTGGTCATCCGAAATAGAGATAACTATTCCTATCCATATTGCCAAAACCAGGGTATCGCTGCGGCCCAATACGACATCCTTGCATTTCTGAATAACGATATCATGGTTTCCACCAACTGGGATCAGCGCCTCATCGATTCCATGGAAGAAAACGATTTGGATGTAATCACCTGCTGCGGAATCGAGAATTTGGAAAGTCCGGCTCAAACCCGTCGTTTCAAACGAAAATGGAAAATGGTTAAATACCCGCTCGGCCTCTTTGGCCATAATCGGATTTCATTAAAGCTCATGCACAAAGCGATGTACGGCAACTGGGACAAGTTTGTAGACAAAAGATATCGAAAATTTAAGAATCAAATCAAAGAAGGGTTTGTTGGAAATACCGTTATGATGAGACGCGGCGTGATCGAAAGAATCGGACTCTGGGATGAGCGCATTCTGGGTGCGGATTTCGATCTTTACCTGAGAACGAAAAAAAGGCATCTCGCCAGGGGCGATGTCCGGCCGGTTCATATTGCACTGGATGTCTATAACCATCATTACATCCGACTCACCCTCAAATCAAAATATCCCCATTATAAAGACGCCGATAACCTGATCCCTCTGGAAGAAAAATGGGGTCTGCAAGAACTTAACTGGCTACCTGAATAATCCACACTCCATAAACCCGCTTTTCCATTGACACCCAAAAGCGTTTCATCATAATCTCAGGTCACGCCTGCGAACCCCTCAAGAACTTATCAAGTATAAACCATGAAAGTCAGCGGCTTTACTTTTATTCGCAACGGAACACTTCTGGGATATCCCTATATTGAAAGTCTACGCTCCCTATTGCCGGTTTGTAATGAGGTGTTCGTTGCCGTGGGTACAAGTGAGGACGATACTTTAGCACGTGTCAAATCCATTGGGGATCCCAAATTGCAGGTAATCGAAACGACCTGGAACGAATCCATGCAGGATCGCGGTTATGTATATGCCCAGCAAAAAATGATCGCCCATTTTAATTGCCGCGGGGACTGGGCATTCTACTTGGAAGGGGATGAGGTATTACACGAAAAGGATATCCCTCACATCAAAACCGTTTTAAAAGATCATGTCGCAAATCCTAAAATCGAAGCACTGGTATTTGATTACTATCATTTCTACGGTACGCCCCAAAAATTGGCGATCAGTCCCGGTTGGTACCGGCGGGCGCCGCGGGTAATTCGCAACACCATTCGCAGTTATGCTCCCGATGGCCTCTTTTTTGTCATTATGGATAAGAATAAAAAAGGGCGCTATCCGAATGCCGCTCTGGCCGACGTGCCGATTTATCACTATGGGCATGTACGAAGGGCTTCAGAAATGAGGTTAAAAATACAGAAAGTCAGCCGATATTGGGGGCATGCGCCGCCGGACTTCAGCGGCTATGGAGACATAGACCCCCAAGCCCTGGAATCGTTTGAAGGTAGTCATCCTGAAATCATGCAACAATGGCTGGGTGAAAATACGCAACAAAGTTTGGCACTCAACCCGAACTACAAACCCACCCGTCGAGAACACCGCCATCGATGGATGATGCGTATAGAACGATTGTTTGGGTGGGAGTTGAGTAAAAAACATTATCGACTAATCCGTTCACAAAAGATAGAAGCCTAAATGCACCTAAATCTATTCACTTAACCGATGTTCTGCGTCCCTACAAATTTGTTAAGCGTTCATAACCTGATTGCACCAACGAGACAGAATCGGCACATTAACCAAGATTCCGATGTCCCCTAAGAAGAAAAAAAATTGGATCTCAATCGGGATGATGAGCCTTCTGGTTATTTATATCTCGGTTATGACCGGCTCCGAATGCGGAGGCAAAATTTCCGACCGTCGGCATCAATCGCAATCCCCAACAACTTGCAACAACATATCTGGGGAAACTAGCTCCAGCCGCTGGCATCTTGCTGATTCGCCTGAAAAACCGAAAGGGATTGCAGTGGTTCTTCACGGGCTAAACTTGCGTCCTGCAAAGATGGCCTCAATTATCTCTGTGCTCAACGAGGCCCAAATCGATGCTTTGAAGGTATCATTATATGGCCACGGCCAAAACTATCCTCACGCTCGGGAGTTTGATGACCGAGACTCCCGCATGGAGGCTTTGAAAACTGTATCGTATCAAATTTGGATGGAAGAAACCTATCAGGCCTATTGTCGGGCCCGTAAGCGGAGCGATCAATTGCAGGTACCCTTATTTTTTGTGGGTTATTCCCTGGGCGGGTTGCTGGGGGCCGACCTGTTTACCTCACGGGTCGATGTCCGATTTGAGCGGATGGTTCTTTTTGCCCCAGCTCTGGATCTGAGGGCTATCCTTTATGCCGGTAGAATCTTCTCCCTGTTTCCAAGGCTCGTCCTTCCGAGTTTGGCCTCAAATTCTTATCGGCAAAATGGTGGTCTCCCCATAGCGGCTTACAATGCTTTATTAAAAGCCCAGCGGCATTTCAAAAAAAACCTTGATATTAAACTTAATATCCCAACCTTAATCTATATCGATCGACACGACGAACTGGTTTCATATGCAGGATTAAAGCGCATCGCTAAACGGCATCGGTTAGATAACTGGTCTTTTCATATTCTACAAAAAGGAAGAATCGGAGTAAAAGTAAAGATACATCATCTCATCATCGATAAGCATTCATTGGGAAGTGATGTGTGGCAGGAAATAAAACAGATCATGATTCGACATCTCCTATCCTGACTCAGCAATAAACAAGACGAAATGGTGTTTCGATAGGGAAAGGCGGTATGGTGCAGAGATTAACATTTGGGTGATGAATTGATATGTCTCTCAAACCGATTCACGTTCGAATCAGCTTGATTCTGGTTATGGCCGCCACATTTGCCGGCTGTGAACCGGTCCGATACTACTCGCAGGCGATTCAGGGTCAAGTGACGCTTATCGCCAACCGGAAACCGATTAGCAAGATCCTGTCCCAGCCCCATACGCCACTAAGACTCAAAAATCGTCTTAAACGTGTCCGCGAAATTCGTAATTTTGCTCAAAATCAGCTTTTTTTGCCGGCTGGTAGCAACTACCAAGACTATGTTGAACTTGGCCGCACGTATGCGGTCTGGACGATTTCAGCGGCTCCGGAATTTTCCCTGACCCCCAAAACATGGTGTTATCCGCTCGTAGGCTGTTTGGCATATCGGAGCTATTTTTCAGAAAAAGATACACACCGGTATGCGGCCGGGTTGAAAAAGGGAGGATACGACGTTTATGTACGGGGGACGGCGGCGTATTCTACTCTGGGCTGGTTCGACGATCCGGTCCTGAGCAGTTTTGTCGACTATACCGACGCGGATCTGGCGGCTTTAATATTCCATGAGCTGGCGCATCGCGTTTTATTCATTGCCGGCGATACCACCTTTAATGAAGGCTTTGCCACCGCGGTAGAGCAGGAAGGGATGCGCCGTTGGATGATTAAAAGGCAGACCCCCGAGGCCTATAGCGATTATATAAAGCGCTATAATCGCTATCTGCAGTTTGTAAAGCTGGTTATGCGGTATCGCAAAGAACTTGAGGCCGTATACACAAGAAAGCTTTCGCCCAAAGACATGCGCAAAATTAAGGCCCTGACCATCGAGCACCTGAGAAAAGCCTATCAAAAACTTAAAAAAGAATGGGACGGATATGCAGGATATGATAACTGGTTCAATCGGCCTGTAAACAATGCCCAAATAAATACCGTATCAACCTATCATGAATTGGTGCCGGGTTTTCTCCATTTGCTACAAACGACAAACGAAAATCTTCAACGTTTTTACCGAAGATGTAAACAACTGGCCCAAGAACCGATGGCCGAAAGAAACCACCGCCTCAAAAACCAAACGCTTCCGGGTTAATCAATGCCAGAAGATATTAGAGATAAAGAGTTCATCCGTCATGAAGATATTATCGATCTGAATTTTATTTCCAATCGCAGGAGGTATGTATTTAGAAGGCATTATCGGCAAGGACTACGTTCCCATATCATCGAAGTCCTGGATCCTGCCCATGTTGAAGCGGAAAGCCAGGGATTTCTGCGAAACGGAATCAGATGGTATCCCAAGGCCATACCGCTAAAAATGTTGCGAATCTTTAGAATAAGATTTTCGCGGATCGAGGAAATATTTGATGAAATAAGGAAGTTGAGAATCGTTGAACAATATATAGGATCGAAATTCTTGGCTGTCTCCAGCGAGTTTATTGTTGACTATGTCAGGCCTGACAAGCGGGATTTTATGCTTTGCGGCCTTCAGGAATTTGTGAAGGGCCGAGGGCTGGATCCCTGGCAGCATTTTAATGAGCTTAAAAGAGGAGACGTTCGCCTACGGTCAAATGATTTTTCCAATCAGGAAATCGAAAAAGAGACGGTGAAGTTTATTGACAGGATTCAAAAAAATGCGGCAAACTTCATCGGCGGAATAAAAAGGATGGTTTTGGAAGCGAACTATGTGCCTGACCTGGCAGGTGTCAGAAATATCCTTCTAACCCCATGCGGAAACATTAAGCTTGTAGATATCAATAATATTTCACCCATCACTTTCGAATCACAGATCAGGCTTGACGACAAAGGATATCCGGTATGCGATAAATCCATCGAAGCATTGTTCCAGTTAGAGCAAAACCTGCTGAACAGGTCTATCAATATGAGAGAGAAAATTTACGAGGTCTTTCTTGAGCCCGAGAGAATGAAAGCGGTGGCGCAAATTGAAAGCCGGTTTCGTCAATCAGGGCATTTCCAACCTTGACAGACCATCGGAATTCCCCTAACATTTCTCTAATTATGAAGTCTCATTCATCTATGCCGCTAAGGATAGACTGTCACAAATGCACTTATTATTATGTGACCTGGGACAAGCATTTCCCCCATGGTTGTAAGGCCATGAACTTCAAGTCCAAATCGTTTCCCTCCCAATCTGTTTTCTCCAGTTCTCAGAAGGAATGCCTTCTATTTAAAAAAAGACGGTTCCCCAAAAATGAACAAAATTAGCGACCCATAATCCAAATGAATGATCTATCTATAAAACGCACCGCCCTGACAATCGCGACATTAAGTTCTTTTTTAACTCCTTTTATGATTTCATCGGTCAATATTGCTCTGCCCGCCATTGGAAGGGATTTTGAAGCCGATGCGGTTTTAATAAGTTGGGTGGCAACATCTTATCTGTTGGCCGCCGCGGTTGCGCTGGTCCCTATGGGAAAACTGGCGGACATCTATGGCCGTAAACGGATTTATGTGAGCGGCATGGCTTTATTCACAGTGGCCTCTTTTCTTTGCGCCCTTTCTAAATCGGCTACTATTCTGATTGTTTGGCGGATCCTTCAGGGTACCGGGTCAGCCATGGTTTTTGCCACCAGCATGGCGATTTTGACTTCGGTTTACCCTCCCCAAGAAAGAGGCAAAGTCCTCGGAATTGCCGTAGCAGCAGTTTATACAGGGCTTTCTTGCGGGCCCTTTTTTGGCGGATGGTTAACCCAGCTCCTTACTTGGAGAAGTATTTTTTTGTCAAATGTTCCCATCGGCATGGTGATAATTGGGTTGGTTTTTTTTAGATTAAAGGCGGAATGGATCGGCGCCGCCGAAGAGACATTCGATTTTATCGGCGCTTGTTTTTATGGCGTGGCGGTGGTTGCCATCATGTATGGCATTTCGATTTTCCCGACTCGGTTGAGTTTCGTTATCATAGGCAGCGGGCTATTGGCTTTGGTCGGCTTTGTCAAATGGGTATCCCATGTGCCTTATCCGGTGTTCGAGGTGGATCTTTTCAGAAACAACCGGGTATTTGCATTTTCGTGCCTGGCAGCGTTAATCAATTACAGCGCCACTTTTGCGGTGACGTTTTTGTTGAGCCTGTATTTGCAGTACATTAAAGGGCTAAGTCCTCAAATGGCCGGTACCGTTCTGATATCGCAACCCATCATGATGGCTCTCTTTTCGCCCCTGGCCGGCAAGCTTTCGGATAAAATAGAACCCCGCCTGATCGCGTCCCTGGGGATGGCTATTACGGCCTTAGGATTGGTGCTTTTGACCTTTCTAACCCGTAATTCAACGCTCGTGTATATCGTTTTGAGCCTTATGATACTGGGGTTTGGGTTTGCGTTATTTTCTTCCCCCAACATGAATGCGATAATGAGCGCGGTTGATAAGCGGTTTTATGGAATCGCTTCCGGTTCGGTGGGCACCATGCGGCTACTGGGACAGATGTTCAGCATGGGAATCGCCACATTGATATTTGCTTTGTTTATCGGGCGGGCTCAAATCACCCCCGAATATTATCCGGCCTTGATCACCAGCGTAAAAGCGGCTTTTATAATTTTCACCGGGCTTTGTACGATAGGGATATTTTTTTCGTTTGCAAGAGGACGGCTGCGGTTTCAGGATTAGGCACAGTGAAATTTCTGCAACTCATCGGCGCAACCATCTAAGCTTTAATATCTTTTTTCTTGAATGAGAATACTGCCGCCAAAGGCGATCAGTGCCATTGCGGCCGACATGATAAAGCACACGCGGTAGCTCCCCGTGCGATCGAAAATCAATCCTCCCATATAGGCCCAAAACCCGCCACCCAAATGGTGAACAGTTGTAATGAAACCCGAAAGTATGCCGATGTGGGTGAAACCGTAAAGCTTGCCGGATAAAGTAGCCGTTAGTGGGGCTGTAATGAGAATGGTAAATCCGAAAAAAAAAGCAAATATATAAAAAGAAAGACGTGTTTGATATTTGATAATTAAAAGAAATAAAACGAAGCGGATTAGGAAGGTGCCGGCGATGGGGATCTTGTTCCCGATACGATCCGAAACCGGTCCGGCAATCAAAAGCCCGCCCATACCCAACAAACCAAACCAGGCCATTATTTTACCCGCTTCTATGGTGGATATATTATAATCAGTGACAAGGGGGATTAAATGGGTTGCCACCAGAAAATCACCGCTACCGCAGATGAACATGACAAAAAGAAACAACCAAAATGAGGAGGTTTGCATCGCGCCCCAAAGACTGAGATCATCGGCAGTTGTTGCCGGAGCAATTGATTCTTGATTTCCAATTGTTCCAATGGAAGGCTCTGCACCAAAAGGTTTTAAACCGAGCTCAGCGGGGCTCCTCTTAAACACCGTCAATACAAGAACGGTGTTGGTGATAAAAAGAGTCACGCCAATGATGAGGTAGGAAAGCCGCCATCCAAATCTTAAAACCACATCCGTAAATATGGGGACCAGGATAAATTGCCCGATGCAATTTCCCGATAGGGCAAGGCTGATGGCAAGGCCGCGATGTTTTTGAAACCATTTGCTCATGAGTGCGGCAATCAACGGGACCGAGGCGCCCCCCATACCAAGGGCGGCAACAATCCCGTAATAGAGATGAAACTCCCACAAAGAACGAATGCAAGCAATCAAGGCATACCCGCCGGATATGAATAGGGTCGAAAGAAAAATGATCCATTTGGGTCCATATCGATCGTAGAATTTTCCGGCTACGCTAAGGGTAAGGGCAAAAACGATCATATTCAGAAAAAAAGCGGATGATATCGAAGCCCGGTCCCAGCCCAGTTGGGAGATCATGGGCTTAAACATAACCCCAAAAGAAAAGCGTGCTCCAGATTGAAAGAAGAGGAGCAAAAAGGAGGCTGCCAGAACATACCAGCCATAAAAGATACGATATTTGGAAGCGTTGGTGTTCATATAAAAAAATATATTAACGGATCTGGCCCACCGAGGTGGTGGTCATACCCATTGGGATTTCCTTTTCTTTGACCCAGTTAAGAGAAACTCGGATGGTAACGGCAGAGATCAAGCTTCCGGTGGTTAGACCCATGGGGCCAATCAGATACCCCGGGACGGCAACAGCCAATAAGGCATAGCCGGAAGCAACAATTGAAATCATATAAAACGCATTTCCAATCAAAACGGTCAAAGGTTTCTTCAGCCAGGCCGCAATCCCTTCATAGTGTGCGCGAATGGCGACACTCATTGGAAAAAAGATCAGGGCGATGGCGGTAATGCGCACGAGTGACAGATCGGCGGGGTCTATCTTCTGAAGGCCCACATAGTACAGTTCGATAAGCCCGGGCAAGGTGAATATTAGTGGCAGCAGACCTAAAAATGCACCGGCAGATAGGGTAAATCGCAATGTCAAACCCCCATCTTTTGAATCGGCAGGGAAGGCCAGGGCAAGGGCTTGGATTCGCGTCGCGGCAAAGGAAAGCGGATTTGCAAGACCGAGCGCCACGAAATAGACGGGGAGGATTCGTTCGGGGTCTGGGGTCCGAGCGATGATAGCGCTCAAAAAAAGGGCTGAAAAGACCAGAAAATAGCCCCCCATAGAAAGCGGCAGGTTGAAGAAAAAGATCTCTCTGGCTTTTGGCACACGCGACTGGGACGATTGTATCCGGTTTAAAAACGGACGTGCGAATACCATGGACATGACGGCTTCCAGGAATACCGGGATGGTTAGACATACCACGGCCCATAGGGGACCGACAAGCCCGGTCGAACAGAATACGGCCGACAATAAGGCGGTGAGCATAATTCGCATAATGGTTGCTAAGCTGGCCCTCCCCGGGGCGTTTCCATTATACATGGCAACCTGGTAGGGGATACGCCAAAAGAACAGAAATTGCAGGGGCATACAGGCCAAAAGGGCTATTTGGGCAGGATATTCGATGGAGGGCGGCAAACCGATGAGTCTGCCGAAAATGATATGAGCCACCCAAGGGAGACCTAAGATTCCCTGCAACACCACACTAATTAGCCCGGTCCAAATGCATACGGCCCAAAATTTTTGAAACCCTTCCTGCGTGCGGGCATATACCATACCGGTGGTCATATAATAAATCGCGAAAATACCCAGAAAGAACATTACCGTGCCCGATTGGGCCAGTCCGGCCAGATTCAGGGGACCACCGGGGCCGCGTGATGCCACCATGGCCACCAAGGGGTGGCTAAAAGCCTGGGCCATGGCTTGTATGGCCAGCGGCACAAAATAGCGCGTGAGGTCCCAATTATTTATTGTTTTAGTGGTTACCATGGGCTGCCAAAATAGCATCAAGGGGAAATGGTCCCATAACAGGTCTTGAAATGGAGGTAAAGTCTTCTTAGATCGAAAAACGGATCGATATGGCTTTTGGTTGATTTATTCTGGTATTTATGTGCTTATCGGCGACATTCAACAAGCGTATCAAATTTTAAAATAAGAAATAGGGTTGGGTAATCAAACGTGAACGAAGCGACTCTGATCAGAAAACTGCTCAAAATCGAGGCCCTGTTTGCCGGGGCGGCCACCGAAGGGGAACGCACTTCAGCAGATCGTGCCAGACAGCGAATATTACAGCGACTTGAGGAATTGCTCCCTGAAGACCCGCTGATCGAGTACAAATTTACCTTTCGCGATATGTGGTCTCGCAAGGTTTTTGTCACAATGTTGCGCCGTTACGGCCTAAGGCCTTATCGCTACCACGGCCAACGTTACACCACCGTGATGGTTCAAGTACCGGAGCGATTTGTGACTGAAACGCTGTGGCCGGAATTTCAAAAAATCAATGCGGAGCTGACGGCTTATCTGCAGGAAGTCACCGACAGGATAGTAAAACAGGTCCTTCACGAAGACAGCTCGGAGGCTGTGGTTGTTGACCGGTCTATACAGCGGAGTCTGACAGCCGACCGGAATTCCGTACCGGAACAACCATCAACTTCGGCGGACACGCAATTAGGAAAATCCACCGGTTCAGCGCACACGAATAAAAAAAGAAAAAACCGGAAAAAAAAGAAAAGGCGCAGACGTTAATAATGGAGTAGGACCGGAAGATTTATCCGCCGTTATTCTGGTGGATCGTACTGGGGTGGCAAGACAAAAAATTGGAATCGATAAAACATATCCCCATTTGACTGCCCAATAAATTCTATTGTAATTTTTATCTGTTATGATAAAAAGTTAACTCGATTCTCCGGTATCTGACCAGATCAATCACAACAAAAATTGCACAACCCAGACACCCTTAGATTGAGGCTGCCATGGATTGAAAATGAAAATCCCGTTTCTTTTCAGAAAAGATGTGGGGTTTTTTGCTTTCGGCATGAAGATCCGAAGTTATTTTGGTTCTAAGATTAATATAAGCAAACAATAATCCAATGGACGTCCCCCAAAACGTCCCTAAAGGGCGCCAGCAAAAATGATCTTGAAAAGAATTTTCCTTTTTATAACTGTTTTAGCATTCGTTGCCTGTGTTGCGACCAAACAAAAAATGGAGATGAAGACTGTAGTTCAGCTGGGGCACTCATCGGCTGTTGCAACAATTGCTTTTTCACCGGACAGTCGCTTTATTTTATCAGGGAGCAATGATCGGACAATAAAGCTCTGGGAGGTGTCTTCAGGACGTGAGATTCGAACCTTCAGGGGTATCGATGCTGATGTAACAGCTGTGGCATATTCACCGGATGGGCGAATTGCCCTGGCCGGCTATATGAATGGTAGACTGGCTTTCTGGGAAGTTTCAACCGGACGCAAGATACGATCATTCAAGGCACATTCAAGCTGGATTCAGGAAGTAGCATTTTCGCCAGATGGCAAGAAGGCAATTTCAGGCAGTAGCAATAGAAACGTAAAGGTATGGAGGGTTTCCTCTGGTGCACGTATTGGTAGTGTCCGGGGTTCTCGGGTACGAGGTCAAAACTGGAGCAATACCACCGTTGCGTTTTCTCTTGATGGGCGGTTTGCGCTTTTGGGCAGTAAGGACACGCAACTATGGAATCTTGAAAAAAGGCAAAAGATCCTGAACCTCCCATCACGTTTTGCGAGTGGGCAATTCGGCAATGAAGTTAACGATTCGACCTTTTCACCTGACGGACGACTTTTTTTACTGGGGGGAAATGGTCTGGAACTTCGAGAGATTTCTACCGGTCGCGAAATTCAAACTTTTAAGGGTCGAACATATCGGATTCAAACCGTGGCCTATTCACCGGACGGCCAGTTTATTATGACCGGCCATAAGGATGGAGCCCTTACTCTTTGGAACGTATCCACGGGTCGCGAAATCAGATCGTTTGCCAAGCAAAACACTTCAATTCATCAGATTATTTTTTCTCCGAACGGTCGTTTTGTGCTTACTGGAAATAACGATGGGACAATGACACTTTGGGAGGTTTCAAGCGGACGAAAGATTCGGATTTTCAAAGGATCATCCTTAAAGGTTCGTGCGGTTGCCTATTCTCCAGCCGACAGTCTAGCGGTGTCCGGAACGGATAACGGGAACCTGGCCCTCTGGGATGTTGCCACAGGGCAAGGTGTTAAAATATTCAGAGGCCACAGGAAAGCGATATCATCGGTAGCCTTTTCGCCAAATGGTCGCCATGTGCTTTCGGGAAGTGATGACCGAACAGTTAAGCTCTGGGACGTATTTAACGGAGAAATTAACCAGACTTTCCGGGGACATACCGATGCCGTCACTTCGGTAGCCTTTTCACCTAACCACCAGTTTGCGTTATCCGGGAGTAAAGATGAAACTATTAAGCTTTGGGAAATCTCTACTGGAAAAGAGATTCGAACGTTCAAGGGGCACTCTCACTGGGTTAACTCGGTGTCCTTTTCCCCAAATGGCCAGCTTGCTTTGTCGGGAAGTAGCGATAATAAGCTAAAGCTCTGGGAGATAGCCACAGGACGTGAAATACGGACATTCGATGGAGATACAGGATGGATTCTATCGACCGCTTTTTCTCCGGATGGCCAGTTTGCTTTGTCCGGGAGTTGGCAGGATTTGACCCTATGGAAAGTATCGTCCGGCAGAAAAATACGGACCATTAAAGCCCATTCAGGTAATATTACCAGTGTCGCATTTTCATATGACGGCAGACATTTTCTTTCAGGTAGTGATGATAACCAAATAAAGCTCTGGAACGTTTCTACTGGGAAAGAAGTTAAATCTTTTAAGGGACATTTGGGTGAAGTCCATGCCGTTGGATTCTCTGCGAGCGGCCACCACGTTATTTCCGGTAGCAGTGATGCCACCACCAAAATCTGGAACATCAAAACCGGCAGGGACGCCTGCCGATTCATCTCGTTTGACGATGGTGAATGGATCGCCATCATCCCCGAAGGTTATTTCAATGCCTCACCCAATGGAAGCAAGCATTTGAATGTCCACTACGGTATGAATGTGTATTCCATAGATCAACTCTATGAACACCTTTATCGCCCTGATCTGGTCCATGCCAAACTCGGCGGAGACCCAAAGGATCTGGTGGCAGAGACAGCATCTAAGATCAACCTGGCGTCTCTGCTTCTAGCAGGGCCTGCCCCCAATGTCGCCTTTGTTTCGCCTCAATCGGGTGTGGTGCAAGAACGGGATATTTACGTGAAAATCTTATTGATCGACCAAGGTGGCGGCATCGGCAAGGCGATCTGGAAATTAAACGGGCGAACCAAAGGGGTGGATGAAAAGGGCAAGGCCATCCGGATCGAGAAAAGCAAACCGACCCTGCACCTATCCAAGCTGCTCACCTTATCATCGGGCCAGAACACACTCGAAGTCATCGTCTACAACAGTGAGGAAACCATTGCGTCTGATCCGACCGTGCTCATGCTCGATTTACAAGACAAGAGCTCTGAAAAGCCAAAACTGTACATCCTATCCGTAGGTATCAACCGCTATCGAGACAGGGCTCTGTGGCTCAACTATGCGGTGCCGGACGCCCGATCTGTTGCTGAAACCCTAAAAGCCACTGCTCGGACTATCTTCACAGACACACAGGTAACCGAACTCTACGATGATCAGGTCACCGTTACCGGCTTGTCCCAGGCTTTTGAGGCGATTGCTGCCCAGGACAATACCAACGACGTCTTTATTCTCTATCTCTCGGGTCACGGCATCACCCTTGACGGTAGATATCATTTCATTCCAGTAGACTTTCGCTACTATAACCAGGAAGCGGTTAACAGACAGGCTGTGACCCAGGATCACCTGCAGAAGTGGATGGCCTCCTTGGACGCCGAAAAAAGTCTGGTGCTATTGGATACCTGCAACAGCGGCTCTTATGTAGAGGCCCAGGCCGTAGCTAGAGGCATGGCTGAAAAAACAGCCATTGACAAGCTTACACGGGCTACCGGGCGTGCCACTATCGCAGCCTCGAGTGAGGCGCAGGTGGCCCTGGAAGGATATCAAGGGCACGGGGTGTTTACCTATGCCTTGCTGGATGCCCTGGTCCATTCGGACAGACTGTACGGAAACCGGGACGGGGTGATCAACACAAATGAGATCGCTTCCTTTGTCCAGGACAAGGTGCCGGAAATGAGTTATGAAAAATGGGGTTACGAACAGATCCCACAGATCAATCTACACGGCATGTCCTTTCCCGTGGGGCTATCCAAACAGCATTGATTATCTATATGTTTAACATCTAAGTACCCGGGAAATTACTACAATCGCTAAAAACCATAGGTACAATATATTATATTTGAGGGAAAAATAGCAAATTTGAAGATTTCTAAATCAATCTGAAACAATAATCTAAGCCCCCCAACGTAACGATTCCCATACGCGGGGTTGAAAAGTTGGTTTCCCCCTTTTTTGATTAAAAAAATTTAGTTCCGGATTCAACAGTCCCGTAATCCCTATTTTATATAGGCATTTTATGGATGAATTATCAGGCTTGATCTTCATCGTATCCTTAATTAATAATCCTTGTAATTTTTTATAGTTATGATAAATACTTAACCCTAATCCCCGGATTTCAAAATAAATTTACACAAACCAGCCAACCTTAGATTGAGGCTGCCATGGATTGAAAATGAAAACCCCGTTTCTTTTCAGAAAAGAAGTGGGGTTTTTTGTGTTGTCGGAGATGCTGATTTAAAGGGCCTTGGGTGGTTAGTTACTTTTTTACAAATGGACGTTCCGCAGATTCACGTAGGATGCAGATGACATCAATTTAGAGTTGTGAACGTTCTGCACGAACGTCCAGTATTATGTCCCAAGTTTTCCATAGTTAAAAGTGGGGATGTCAAGAATGCCTGAAACCCCTATCCACGAAGACCAGATATTAACCGGTCCCCTATTCAACGAGCCTATGCAGGTCGAAACGGTTCGAACCACCGGGGATAATGCTTGGGTTGTAGGTCTTGTTGGTACCCGGTCTGAGCGCTTTCGCCGTGTGACTTTAACGCTGAGCGATTTTGAAGCGCTTACTATTCTGGATTCCGCTTTTAGCTACGATGGTGACGGCAACCTTCTGCGGCTAGGTCTTCAAGCCTATGCGCTTGGTATTGCCTATGAATTTGATCCCTATTTCGGCCTTTCCATATCCCGCGTCGATCCGTTGCCCCATCAGCTGGAGGCGATCTATGACTATCTGCTGAAATTGGCACGTGTTCGATTCCTGCTGGCTGATGATGCCGGCGCTGGAAAAACCATTATGGCAGGATTGCTGATCCGTGAGCTTCAGCTCAGGGGGCTTGCCGAAAGAATTCTGATTGTTTGCCCGGCGAACCTCTCATTCCAATGGCAACGCGAGCTTAAAGAAAAATTCGATGAAAAATTCCTTGTAACCCTCATTCCGGAAAAGTTTTATTAAAAACGCAGCAACAACTGAACAGACGG
>CAZHAH010000005.1:0-74074 GCA_964530095.1 uncultured Desulfobacteraceae bacterium
AGCTGAAAAAGAACCCCGGCAAGTATGTGGATCACATTTACGGCGAACATGAAGTCGGCGGCACCTCATGGCTGTATCTGGCGGCAGAGCCCTTCGAGACAATCGGTTTTCCCAGGTTGGGTATCGCCGCCCCGCCGCGTCTGACCGAGGCTATCCAACACGGTCTGTTCCAATACTTTGCCGCCCCCGTCATCTTGTACGCCGCCTTGGGCGGGATCATGTGGGTAACCGGTTATCTGAAAGGCACTCGCGAAGTTCATAAACGCGATGCGGCCGAGAAAGGAGACACCCCATGAACATGCACAGTGAGGCTGCGCCGGTTGCAGAAGAAAAGTTTTTAAGCCCCGGTGTGATGGTCATGTTGGCGCTTATGGCGGTGGGCGTGGCATTTATGGCGGCGCGCTTTCTTTTTGGCATCGGTAAGGTTGCCAATCTGAACAATCAATTTCCCTGGGGCATATGGATTGGAATCGACGTGGCTTCGGGCGTGGCCCTGGCAGCCGGTGGATTTACCACCGGAGCCATTGCCTATGTGTTTAACCGCGACCAGTATCATGCCGTGATTCGTCCGGCCCTGCTGACCGCTATGCTGGGCTATACCTTTGTGGTCATGGGACTGTTGGTGGATATCGGCCGGTACTGGAATATTGCCAGTCCGCTGTATAACTGGAATGGAAACTCGGTGCTGTTCGAAGTGGCCATGTGTGTGATGATCTATCTAAATGTTTTGTATATCGAATTTATCCCGATTGTCGTCGAACGCTTTAAAGGACGCGTGAACTTGCCAGGCCCCCTGGCGGGCCTGAACAACCCCCTCGAGACCCTCCTGAACATCGCCGGCACCATCCTGGGCAAGGTCATGTTTCTTTTTATCATTGCCGGTATTGTTTTGTCATGCCTACATCAATCCAGTCTGGGCTCCCTGATGCTTATTGCGCCGTACAAGGTCCATCCCCTGTGGTATACGCCGATATTACCGCTTTTGTTTCTGCTTTCCGCTTTTGCGGCGGGGTATCCCATGGTCACGTTTGAGTCGATCCTTGTTGCCAGATCGTTTGGCCGTAAACCGGAAATGGAAGTCCTCACACCGCTGGCCAAATTTATGCCGCTTCTGATGGGTGTTTATCTGATTTTTAAAATAGGGGATATGATCGTTCGCGGCACCTATGTTTACCTCCTGGATGGCACCTATCAGACCAATGCCTTTATTGTAGAGGTACTTTTTGGTGTCATTCTGCCCTTTGTGCTCCTGCTGTCCAGACGCGTTCGCCGCTCCGCTGGGTGGCTGTTTTTTGCTTCAACGGTCTTTGTGCTGGGTATTCTGATCAACCGCATCAACGTTTTTGTGGTCAGTTACACACCGCCTTATCAGCTTGTGGCGTACTTCCCGGCCCTGGGGGAGATTTTTATTACCATCGGCCTAATCGCCACACTAATGTTCATGTATCGGGTTTTTGTGTTCATTTTCCCGGTGCTGGGCGCACTCCCTAAAAAGATGTCCACCACGATGGTGGCATTTTTTGCCCTATCGGCATTGTTTTGGCT
Source organism: uncultured Desulfobacteraceae bacterium (assembly GCA_964530095.1). GTDB lineage: Bacteria > Desulfobacterota > Desulfobacteria > Desulfobacterales > CAZHA01 > CAZHAH01. Next base: position 1,546 of record CAZHAH010000005.1, read on the forward strand.
GCACGGGCAGGCAGTGGCTGCCGGTACGAATGCGGGTGCAAATAAAAAACCACTGTCGGTCTTTGAAGATGTAGTACCATCCATCGGTGATGCGCCAAAGGTGCGCACGCTCAACAGCCTTGTGATCAATAAATACAGTGACATTTATGAATCCGTTCTTTTCATGCATGCCAAGCATGCCAATGTACTTGGTGACTGTTCTATATGTCATCACCGCATGCCCCGGGAAGAAGGCGATAAGTACGGCGAGCCGGCGACCTTGGCAACCCTGCGCCGGAATCGACAAGTCCCGACAAGCTGCGCTGGCTGTCACGATCATCCCTTTGATCCTAAACAACTGCATACCCCCGGATTAAAAGGTGCTTATCACCAGCTCTGCATGGACTGCCATCAGGAATCCGAGCAGGTACCCCATGTTCGTGGGCCCATTCTCTATAGTGCCATGGTCCGCGGACCGATTGCGCGTACACTGGATACCCGTGCACCCACCGATTGTCTGGCATGTCATGCTCGAAAAGTTCCCGATCACAAACAGTTGGTCAGGCTGGAGGGACAGGTTGACGCCATAACGGTTACGAAAAACTGTCTCTCATGTCACGAAAAGGAAGGCCAGGCGATCCTCGAATCCGCCCATTGGAAGTGGCGGGGGCCTTCACCTTACACGCTGGGACATGAAAAACGGATTGATCTGGGGAAGCATCACAACACCATCAACAATTTTTGTATTAATCTGAATGGCAACTGGCCCCGGTGTACAAGCTGCCACATCGGTTATGGGTGGAAGGACGCCAATTTTGACTTCAACGACGCCACAAAAATCGACTGCCTCGTTTGTCATGATACCACCAAAACTTACAAGAAATCGCCTGCGGGCGCAGGCTTCCCGGCCAAGGATGTAGATCTTTTAAAAGTCGCCCAAACCGTTGGCCGGCCTAGCCGGGCCACATGCGGAATGAACTGCCATTTCGTCGGCGGCGGGGGAGAATCCGTCAAACACGGCGAATTGGGTCCCAGCCTCCTGATGGGCACCGAACAGAATGATGTTCACATGGGCACGAGCCCGGGGGGACTCAATTTTAAATGCCAAGACTGCCACAAAACCCGGAATCACATGATCAGTGGACGCAGTATTTCGGCACCCGCCACAGAAGGTGATTTATCCTGCGAATACTGCCATACGGACAGACCTCACATCGGCAGCGAACTCATCGATCAACACTTGAATCGGCATACAAGGCATGTGGCCTGTCAGACCTGTCACATACCCCTCTATGCCAAAGAAAAGCCGACCAAGATCTATTGGGATTGGTCTATGGCCGGAAAAGAAATGCCGGACCAAAGGGATAAATACGGCAAAGGAATCCATAATAAGAAAAAGGGGAGCTTTAAGTGGAAGCAGGCCGCCAAACCAGCCTATTTTTGGTACAACGGGACCGTCAAGCGCTATATTCTCGGGGATCGTATCAACGAAGACGGGGTTACCGAACTGACAAAGCCAATGGGAAGCATTGATGATCCCGCCGCACAAATATACCCTTTTAAACTTCATCGCGGAAAGCAAATCAGCGATGCCGTTTATCAATATCTCATTGCGCCACAGCTGTGGCAAGGTTTCTGGAAACACTGGGATTGGGACAGGGCCTCCCGCGATGGCATGCAGTATGCGGGATTGAAGTATAGCGGCAAATATGAATTTGTGGAGACATCAATGTATTGGGGTCTCACCCATGGGGTGGTTCCCAAAGAGCGGGCACTTTCCTGTGCCCAATGCCATTCGTCCCTCTCCCAGGCGCCATTCTGCGGCAAATGCCACCAAAACATGCCCGGCGTCGATTTTAAAGCACTGGCCACAAAGGGGATCGATTTTAAGGTCCTGCTGAAAGAGGGCAAGGATGTTGGCGAACTGGTGGGCAAAAGCAACTACCTCGATTTTGAAGCCCTGGGCTATGCGGGCGATCCCGTTGAAACCGGGGGAAGATTTACCAAGCTATTACTCGGCCAAAATAAACCTTAGCTGGAGGAAACGTGACCACACCCATCAAAAAGGGAATCGACCGCCGCACCTTCTTGAGACTTACCGGCGCTGCCGCAGCAGCGGTCGCTGGTGGGGGGCAGGCAACAATCCTACACGCCCTGGTCCCCAAAAAATATATCGGAAAAAACCGGGGAATTGAAAAGCGATTTTCCGCCTGTGACATGTGTTTCAACAAGTGCGGTCTGATTGCCCGATTGGAAAACGGGGTCGTCAAAAAACTGGATCCCAATCCCAAGTATTTAAAATCCAGAGGAATGCTGTGTGCACGCGGCAACGCCGGAATCAAACAATTGTACGATCCCGACCGGCTCAAATATCCGTTGTTACGCAAAGGCGAACGCGGTGAGGGACGCTGGCAGCGTCTCACCTGGAATCAGGCGCTGGATCTGGCCGCCGAGCAGCTGCAGCGCATCGGTGAAAAATACACCCGCTGCGGGATGCTCTTTATGGCGGGTACCGATCTGCAGTCGACCTTTGTACATCGATTTGCCGAGGTGTATGGATCCTACAACGTGATCTCACATGAATCCAACTGCCTGCTCAGCCGTAACCGGGCCTTTCTGGACACCTTCGGCGTCGTACCGATTCCAGATTTGCTCAACTGCAAATATGTGATCATGGCCGGTGCCAATCGTTTCGAGGCGCTGGTGACGCCCGACAGCATCGATCTGATGACCGCCATGCAAAACGGCTGCAAGCTGGTGGTTCTCGATCCGCGATTTACCAAAACGGCCGCCCTGGCCCAAGAGTGGTTTCCCATCAAACCGGGCACCGATATGGCATTTTTCCTGGCTGTCGCCCATGTGCTGATCAAGGAAAAGCGGTATGACCAAAAATTCGTATTCCAGAAAACCCATGGGATCGAAAAGCTGACCGCACATGTCCAAAAATACACACCCCAATGGGCGGCCAAAGAGTGTGAAATACCCGCTGATGATATTTTCCGCATCGCACGTGAAATGGCGGCAGCAGCGCCTGCGGCCATGGTCTATCCGGGCCGGCGAAGTTCGGATTATGAAGACTCCACCCAAATCCGGCGTGCCATGGCGATCGTCAATGCGCTGTTGGGCAACTGGGATCGAAAAGGGGGCCTCAATCTGCCCCGTAAGATAAAACTCGGCAGCATACCAGCGGATCCGCCCTTCTATGATGAAAACCCGGAAGATCGGGTCGATGCCGGGCGGGCGGCGATGATGTTCGATGAAGAGGGGTCGTTTAAACACACCCGCGATGCGGTCATCGAAGGAAAACCCTATCCGGTTAAAGGATGGTTTACCTATAAGACCAATCCGATGCAAACCGGCGCCAATCGCCGCAAAACGATACAAATGATTCACAAATTGGACTTTATGCTGACGGTGGATATCACCATGAGCGACACCGCCTGGATGGCCGATCTCGTCTTACCCGCTCCCAGTTACTTAGAAAGAGAAGACCCCGTCTCCGCCTTTCAGGGATCCTCAGCCTGCTCCGGGGTGGTCATCCGTGATCCGGTTGTCCCGCCTTTATTTGAATCCAAACCGGTTTTCTGGATTGTCAAAGAATTGGCGCATCGCCTCGATTTGGGCGAACATTTCGACTTTAGCATCCGCGTATTGCGGGACGCTGTTAAATAATTCAGTTGAAATTGGACCATAATAGGTGTATGGAATCGCCTATGCCAAGATTAGCACGGCTTGACGCTCCGGGTGTCTTTCATCACGTCATGATCCGAGGGATCGAGCGCCGAAAGATATTCTGGAACAAAAAAGACCGAGAGGATTTTCTGGATCGGCTGGGGAAACTGCTTCCGGAAACCCAGACAGCATGTTACGGGTGGGCGTTTCTTTCCAATCACGCCCATTTTCTGTTTCGAACCGGAAAGGTGCCGTTGTCAACGTTGATGAGAAGACTTTTAACCGGATATGTCGTCAGTTTCAACAAGCGACACCGGCGTAGCGGGCAACTTTTTCAAAACCGGTTCAAATCAATCGTGTGTCAGGAAGATCTCTATCTGAAAGAACTGGTCCGCTACATTCACCTTAATCCCATCAGGGCTGGTTTAGTCCCAGACCTTTCTGGGTTGAAAAAGTACCCTTATTGCGGTCATAGCGCGTTATCAGGGAGTGTTGAAAGAAACTGGCAGGACGTCGATTATGTACTGGGCTTGTTTGGTGGAAGCGTTCGGGCTGCCAGAAAAGTATATTTATACTATGTGGAAAAGGGTATCCGGCAAGGTCGCCGTGAGGAACTGGTGGGAGGAGGGTTGATCCGCAGCCTTGGCGGATGGTCAGAAGTGAAACGGTTGAGGTCAGAAGGGCAAATCCATATGATGAGCGATGAACGGGTCCTGGGAGAATCGGATTTTGTCGATTCGATAATTTCCGAAGCCGGGGAGGCGTATGAACGGCGTCATCAATTGAAGGCACTCGGCTATGATCTAAGCTGCGTTGCCCAGAGGGTGGCTGAGCTATATGAAATAGAATTGAATGAGATTTTTTCGAAAGGCCGTCAGGATAGGAGAGTTAAAGCCAGGAGTCTTCTCTGTTATTGGGCGGTCAGAGAGCTTGGGGTGTCATTGAGGGATTTGGCGCGTGAGTTTGAGATGAGTCCCGCTGGGATCGGGTATTCGGTTGAAAGAGGGGAGGTTATCGCTCGGAAAAATCAATACCGTTTGAGAGGCTGATACTCGATTGTTTGGCAACGCCCTCCCTTCTCCACAAAATACACCCTGAAAATGAAAGGCCTCGGTATTCAAAGGCAATGCAAATACCGAGGTCCTGAGATTGATGCAGATCAATATCCGCGGATGATGTTGTTAAACGAGTCGATACGCAGACCGGTGTCCCTATACCTGTCGTTGATGTTGCCGTTTTCCGTGATGCGGCATCCGGTATCATTGTATCCATCCCGAATAATCCCGCCCTGACCGACACTGAAACCCGTGTTCCTGTAGCTCACGTCAACTCCGCCCCCGGAATTGATGGTTCCACCGATGATACGTTCCAGTTTAGAAATGATCAGCTCCTTTCTTTAGATGTTTTTCTTTCTTCTTCAGCCGCTTTCTTTTTTTAGCGATCAAGTTCTTTGCCAAATGAAATTGGTTTGTAATATGATCAGATATAACGTCATAAGACGCTGATCTGACATGCCAATAAAATTTCATAAAATAACCAACCAGTGGAATCGAAAAGTCGAATGGTTGACAAAAGGGCGCCAAGTAATTGATCGCTAACACCATCTGGTATAGATCCATAACAAAGGAGCGGCCATTCGTTGGGAAGGGGGCTCTCAGTCAGATTTTTTATACTCTATTAGCAAAAGATGATATGGAGCCACTGCAAATCCGCCGGTGTCTTGCACCTTCGCGGATATTTTTTTTGACAGGATTTACAAGATTTCATATTTTGTATCCAATTCATCCTGTTGTCCCGTTAAAAAAGTTTTGTCAGACAAGTCCTCTATCCAGGTATTTGTCACAGTGCGTTTTCCGCTTTCATTTATTCGAGAATTGCATCTTCCAGTTCGGAAAGGTAACCGTCTTCAGAAACCTCCCATTCAATCAGGCACATGATAAATCCCTCCATAAATAAAGAATAATTTGATTGTGTAATCGCTTTTTGGTATTTTGGCGGCAAAATTGCGTAATTACAAGTTTTTTTCGATCGGGAGTAATCAAATGGCAAAAAAACAACATAATGTTAAGCTCGATTATAAACATGGTGTTATTGATGTGAAAAAGATTGATCCATCTCCTTTTCAGGTACGCAAATATTTTGAGCTGAAAACCATTCCTGCTCAAATCGTTATTGCAAGCGACCTTCAAGCACGACGCATATCCGCAACCGAAAATCTTCAACGTGAAGATCTCTCCGCGATTGAGACGATTGAAGCCGTTGTGAAAATTGTTGATGCCGAACTGACGCAGGACAAGGAATATGCCTCAATGGGAAAAAAGCCGGCAGATCGGGTGAAGGTCTTGCTGGGAAAACTGGATACCATGAGACGCGGAAAAGTGCGGGGATTTAATGTCACCAAGGACATAAGACGCGCGTCCCGCAAATTTGCGGGACGTGTTGCAAAAATCTTTAAAAGTCTGCCTAAGTCATTGGAATGGCGATTATTTTACCGCCATGACCTTCCAATTCTGATAGACTTTTGTGAAGAGGTCCGGGAAGCCTCGCTGCAAAACCGTCTTAATAGATCCCAAACCCGGGCATTGGAAAAACTTAGATCCGCATCTAAACAAGAATTTGAGAGGGTTGCGGCTCATGCCCAAAGGCCTCCCAATTCGGAAACAGGGCCTGTTGGCAGAGATTCAAGTCAAATTGAGCTCAGGGACCTCAGTGGCAGAGAGATTGAAGAAATTGCAGATAAAGCGGCTAAAAAAGAAAGTCTGAAAGAATCTGGTACCGGCTCGTTTGCACGGCCGGCAGTGATAAACTGTCGCACGGGGAGTCGCACATTTTCAGAAATGGCTTCGGGAACGATCCGTTCTCTTAGATTCAGTATCGATCCTGAAAAACATGAGTCAAACATAAACATGACGTGCCGGGCCGGAATCATTTTTGCTTGGGTAACCAAGCTTTGCATGTCCACGCTTGCAAGACGAAAACCGAGTTTGTCCTTTTCCGGTACTGGCGCGTCAACCATGACGAGATAACCCAATTCTTCACCGGTAGCCATCTTCTGTGTATGACCATGACCGGCATAATAAAAAAGAAGCCGGTTGTCTTTGTTCTGGCCGTGTTGAATCGCAAACGCGCCAAATGTCCGGTTAAATTCATCTTTTGTCAGATCCTTTTTGAGGGTAACGTTAAAACCGTTCCTTTTCAGGGCCTCCGCTACTTCACCGACATCCCTCAACGCCCCCGGTAATGGGTCCCAGCCCTTACGATAAGCGCCGTTTCCAACCACCAAAGCATAGGAGTTTTGATATAACCGGAACTTTTTGACTTTACCGGCGGAAGTTTTGGTCTCGATGGTAAAGCCCCTAGAAGAAGCAAACGCGGGTGAAATGAAAAAGAAAAGCAAGCCGGCTATTATCAGTTTGCTAAACACAGACTTCATCTGGTGACCTCCTTAGGCTGTCAATGGAAGGAGTCTTTTCATATCATTTTAGTATGGTCTGATCAAGGATCAAGAATATTCGATAATGGGCAGGACACCTGTAGTTCGGGTGAAGGCATTATTAGGCAAACTGAACTCAATAAGGCGAAGTGAGCAGGGAGGATATGAAATATCTGATAAAGCCAAGATGACTTCCCATAATTTTATGGGCATATAACTGGCTCCAATACAAGGATTATGCTGGGTTTGATCTGCTCAAACGAATCATCGCTAAATTCGTTGAAGTCTATATCTATTTGTTATAGGTTGGGAATTATGCTATTTTTGATACCGAAATAATTTTGACTATGAATAAATATTCCGCCCCGGATATACGCGTGAACGAAAAAGCTCAATACTGGATGGAAATGGCTGAATATGACCTTGAAACGGCAAAGGTCATGTTAAAAGGCAAGCGATTTTTGTATGTTGGTTTTATGTGCCACCAAGCCATTGAGAAAATTCTTAAAGGCTATTTTGTGGCAGTTAAAGGTAATAATCCGCCTTATACGCACAATCTAAGTTACTTGGCAAACAAGAGCGGGATATTTGACAGCATGAGTGAAGAAAAAAAGGATATTATCGATTTGTTAGGGCCCCTGAATGTGGAGGCCAGATATCCCACCCACAAAGAACGGCTGATGCGATCTTTAAGCGAGGAAACATGTAAGGCGGTTGTTCAAAAAACCGAAGGATTGTTTATATGGATAAAGCAGAAGTTATCAAAAGTGTGAAACACTATGCTGAAATCTTAAGACAGAATTTTGATGTTAAACAGGTGGTATTATACGGTTCTTATGCTGACGAAAAGGCCCGGCCGGATAGTGACATTGATGTTGCTGTAATTTTAGATAGGGTTGATGGCGATTTCTTAATGATGGAGGCAAAGCTTTATCGATTAAGAAGAGATGTCGATGTCAGAATTGAACCTATTTTGTTGGAAGAATCAAGTGACAAAAGCGGATTTTTAGAGGAAATTCTAAAATCCGGTGAAATTGTTTATAGTTCTGAAAAGGTAATTTAGCCTGGATGAATGGGCCTTCTTAAACGATTAATCCTAATTTTCTACTTCCGAAACCGTCTCCGATGTTTGTCCTTTTCCGCCAGCTCAGCCAAACCTTCCCAATTTTTAATCTTCAAACCACCGCCCCAATAGCCAAGCCATAATAGATTTGTATGCTACCGCTAAGCGACACTTATAGGGCCGCAAGAGGGCTGATTGCATCTGAAGCTTTTGAAATCTCAATAATATGGGACATCGTGTAGAACGTTCACAACGCTAATCTGATAAAGGGCAATAGAATTACACCGCCTCCACACTTAAAACTTCCGGGACGGCCTTTTTTACAACCTGCTCAATTCCCTACTTTAATGTCATCTGTGACATGAGGCAACCGCCGCAGGCACCGGTTAATCTGACCTTTATAATGCCATCTTCAACGTCCACAAATTCGACATCGCCACCATCGGCCTGAAGAAACGGTCTGATAGGGTGATAGGTGCAGAAAGTGCATAACTATGGGAGATATTAATCAATCCGCGGTCGTTTTGTTACGGCCACCAAGCGATTCACACAGGAGGTCGTTACGCCAAGGTAATGCGCCACGTCAGCACCCGAATAGCCCAGTCCTCTGACTGCAATCCATGTGTAAATTCCACGGACTTCCGTTACCTCATGTCGGCCTATACAACATATTGTACCGATATAATCGTTGACATACAACCACCCTTTTGCCATACTGGCCTTCACAAAAAGCGAATTCCTATTATTTTGAAGCAATAAAGATCTTAACAGTTTAACATCAAAGGAGGTGGGAAGATGCTTTTAGAATGGGAATTTTCAGCTAAGGAGAGGACCTATTTAGAGAAACTGGACATTCCGGAGGATCTGGTCGAGAAGGCCAAGGACTTGGGGGTAAGGATAGAAGATGGAACCAGGATTCCTGTGGAGATCACGAACAAAGACTCTGGGGAGCGCTATCGATCCAGGCTGGCAGTCACCAGCAACGGCGAGATTTATATCCCGGTCGAGGTTCAGAAGCTGATCGAAAAGGCTTCCTCCGTAAGAATAGAGCTTCTTTAAAGTGAAAGTCACGCTAACAGATATTCAGGTGAACCGCCACATAAACCCTCGATTTGAACTCGATTCGGATTATATTGATGAATTAATGAATTCCGATCATTGGCCGGCCCTGATCGTTACCAGGGAAATGATTCTGATAGACGGATTTCACCGCTTTGAAGCAGCCAAAAGGCGGGGGGATGAAGAGATTGAAGCAGAAATCATGGATGTTGATGAAGAGGGAGCCCTGGCCCTTGCAGCCAAACTCAACACCACCCATGGAAAAAGGCTTGCCGTTTTAGAGCTGGCTGAAAGAATAAAACTCTTGATAGAAGAAAAAGGATGGCCCCAGCAAAGGGCTGCTGAGTACTTCAATAAAGGCCAATCCTGGATCAGCCACCACGTAAGCATTGCCAATAACCTCGATACTACACTTATGACCCGGGTCATAAATTTGGACTACCGTTCTGCCAGAGAACTGGCCAAACTTCCTCAAAATAAACAAGAGCGAGCTTATCGATTGGCACGAAAGATGGCTGTGCAGGACAGACGTCCATCCCCTTCATCCCGGTTGGTGGCCAAGGCGGTAAAGAAAATCCGGGATGTCCCAGCTACAGAAATGGATCCGGACGGTGATGAGAATGATCAGGGTAAACGCTGGCTCAAATTGACCACCCTCTGGAATTTTGGCTCCTGCGATCCTGGATTTGGTTTTCAATTCCCAGGACGTATACCCGGCCAGATTGTCTTAAATACCCTCTATTACTTTACCGATCCGAATGATCTGGTAGTCGATCCCTTTGGAGGAAGCGGCACCACCCTGGATGTCTGCCGCTACATGAACCGGCGCTGCCTGATATACGACCTAAAGCCGGCTAGGGGCGATATTGTTCAGCACGATATATCTAAGGGCTTCCCCAAAGAGGCGCAAGGCTGTGACCTGATATTCTTGGACCCTCCCTACTGGAGGCAGAAAAGGAGCAAGTACCCTAAGAAGGAAGGATCTTTCTCAGATGTGAGTCTTGAGGAGTTTAACCGCAAGATGGAAAAGCTCATCTGGGATTGTTATGAGACACTAAAAGCTGGGGGATACGTGGCCTTGCTCATCCAGAACACTACCGAGCTGGGAGGGGACCTTGCATTAACGAGGAGCTATTACGCAGACCACGTCTTCGACGGCTATATATCCTTCATCAATGCAGGTTTTACTTCGGTTCAGAGGATAAACGTCCCCCTGACCTGGGAGCAGTTTGCCGGCTTTGACGTAAAAGAGGCCAAGGCAAAGAAGCGGCTCCTGGGGGTAGTAAGGGACTTGCTGATCATGAGAAAAGAATCATAACCCTGATATATGATTGAAGATTGACTATTGGCGATTGTCGATTGAAAAGCGCATGAAAAGCCATAAGCAAAAAGATGAAGGCCAGACCATTCCAGAACAGCAGGCACCACAGAAAACCTTTGAAATTCCGCCAGGCCGAGCCTGCATCGCCTTGACGGTATACCCGAAACAGAATAAACGCGATGGCGCTGAACGGGTATCATTTATCATCCAAAACCGCGCGGATCGTTTTCGCAAAATCGCGCATCACGAACGGTTTCATGACAAAAGCCCGGATTCCCATCTCGGATGTCTTCTTATCCGTGATCCTTGCGCTGAATCCGGAGCACAGGATAATCGGAATGTCCGGTCGAATCTTTAAAAGCTCTTGAGCCAGCACGTCCCCCGTCATCTGCGGCATGGTTGTATCGGTAATCACCATATCGAACATTTCCGGCTGCTTTTTAAAAAGCTCCAGGGCTTCGATACTGCTGGTTCTGATTCTCACCCGATACCCCAAACGCTCCAGCATCTTTTGGCCCAGGTTTACAACGCCCGGTTCATCATCGACAAAAAGAATCCGTTCATTCCCGGTCGGTATCGATTCGTTATCTTCAGCCGCAACCGTCTCTTCACCTGTGGTGATCACCGGCAAGTACAGATCGAAAGTCGATCCTTTGGCAGGTTCGCTCTTTACCGTGAGCGCTCCGCCGTGGTCTTTTACGATCCCGTGCACAATGGCCAGGCCCAGGCCGGTCCCTTTGTCCGTGTCCTTGGTTGTGAAATAGGGATTAAAAATTTTGCTCATGATTTCGGGGGGTATGCCGTGGCCTGTATCCTTCACGCTCAGTTTCAGATACGGCCCGGGCATTAGATCGGCAGGGCTTGCCATCCCGGCTTCGGGGAGATCGGCTCCGGACAGACTCACCTGGAGCACCCCCCTCTTCGCATCCATCGCATGCAAGGCGTTAGTGCACAAATTCATGATGATCTGGTGAATCTGCGTCGGGTCAGCTAGAACTGTCTCATCGGCAGAGATGTCCTGGCGGACTTCAATCGTCGACGGCAGGGAAGCCCGAAGCAATTTGAGCGCCTCTTTGATGATAACAAGGGGCTTTACCGGTATGCGTTCGCTTTCTGTTTGGCGGCTGAAGGCCAGGATCTGATCCACCAGTTCCTTGGCTCGATTGCCGGCCTGTAACACCTCTTTCAGATTCTCCAATGCACGGGGATTTTCGATCACATCAAGTTTGACAAGTTCCGCATATCCGATAATGGCGGTCAGGATGTTGTTAAAATCATGCGCAATGCCGCCGGCAAGCGTCCCGATGGCCTCCATTTTTTGCGCCGCGCGCATTTGTTCAGTTGCTACCTCCTTTTCATGCAAGGCCTGTTTATAGGTTGTCATATCTCTGAAAATCGTCATCTTTGAAACGGTACCGTCTTCATGTTGAATGGGAGTATGCAATACGCGGTAGATCCGGTTATCTTTGGGACTTATAATTTCAGTTTCGGCGGTCTTGCCCCAGGCTACTTCATGCCAGACACACCATGCACATTGCGCATCCTGGTCGTGTAGCACTTTAAAGCATTTTTCGCCGGTGCCATCCCGGCCCGTGCGCCGGATCAAGGCCGGATTCATGTATTCGATCTGCAAATCGGCTGAACAGATGTAAACCAGCTCCCTCATCGACTCCACCATGGAGCGGTATTTTTCCTCACTTTCCCGCAGAGAAGTTTCGGTCAGCTTCTGATTGGTTATATCGATGAAGCTCTCTACAAGCAACTCCCGGGTATCCTGCTTGATTGAAACGACATGCTTAATTATCGGGACCTCATTCCCATTGTTCGTAATCAGAAAGCGCTCGGAGTGGTCCACCGTCTGATGCAAATCGATTACCGGGCACTTCCCTTTTTCCCTCGGACATATGAATTGATGGCAAACGCGTCCCAGAATCTGATCCTTGGGCCTGCCGATCATTTCGGCCGCATGGGAATTCAGGTCGACAATTTTACGCTTTTCGGGATCGATGACCAGTATTCCAACATGCACTGATTCCAGGATACGGTCTAAATAAGCTTCTTCACGCTGCATTGTTTTGCAGGCCGGTTTGAATTCAGCGGCGCTTTCCGCTTTCTGCTTGACGCCTGAGACAAGATCTTCAGATGATGGTTTTTTTTGCATATCACTCCCTCTGTTTGAAGCTTTTGGAGCTAATCGCCGTCACAAAATTCCGGGTAAAGATTTTGCATACATTCCGGGCAGATACTGTGGCTGAATTCCGCTCAGAAAACCGGTTGCCATGGTAAGATCATCCGATATCCTTTTCTTTTTGTCTGTTTATTTCATCTGCAACGGTACCCATATTTTTTATTTTGAAATAACCCATGCCATTCTATGTTAAAATTGATGAGCCGGTATAATACGTCTTCATTTACTTGCTAAAGACAACGCAAATTTTATACCATTTTGCCATTTTGGAGTGACTTGGCCTCCTAAAAACACATAAAAAATTAAAAACCACTTTTAATTTTCAGATTAGAAATTATCGCCAATCATCAATCCATTTCCGGTTTATCCGGGCTATGTTGTGAGTACTTTTTTCAGATCGATACCATACTTCTTCATGCGGTTCCAGACCGTCACCCGGTTTATGCCCAGTATGCGTGCGGCCTGCGACTGATTGCCGTTGGTTTGACGCAAGGCTTCAATCAGTGCTCCTTTTTCTGTGGTTTTCCCCGGAAGCGATGTAAGAATTGGAGTTTCAGGGGTTTCTTTATGGTCGGCAGTTTGCAGGGACAACCGGGCGGGTTCGGTAGTTGGTCGCGCCGGTTCGGCAATTTTGGACGGCAGCTGATTGAGATCGATTAATCCCTCCTCAGCAATAACGAAGGCAAATTCCATGGCGCTTTTTAGTTCCCGGACATTTCCGGGCCAGTCGTAATCCATAAACCGATCCATGGCGGCCGGAGTCAATCCGGAAATTGTTTTTCCGGTTCTTGATCGCAGTTGGTGGATAAACGTATTGACCAAAAGCGGAATGTCCTCTAAGCGATCTCGCAGAGGGGGCAGTTGGATCGGAAATACGTTTATGCGAAAAAAGAGGTCATCACGGAATCGTTTCTGAGCGATCAATTCTTCCAAGTTTTTATTGGTGGCCGTAATGATACGAACATTCACCGAGATGGGACGGTGATCTCCCACATGTTCAAATTGCTTGGTCTCCAGAACGCGAAGCAGTTTGACCTGGATGGACAGCGGCACATCTCCGATTTCGTCCAAAAAAATATCGCCGCCATTGGCTGCTTCAAACCGCCCTTGTCGATGGCGATACGCCCCGGTGAAGGCGCCTTTGACATGACCGAATAGCTCGCTTTCCAGCAGCGTTTCGTTTAAGGCGGCACAGTTGAGCTGGACGAATGGGCCTTTTTTTCTGCGACCCAGATTGTGGATGGCGTGTGCCGCCAGCTCCTTGCCCGTGCCGCTCTCACCAAAGATAATGACCGGGGCATCACTCTGTGCCGCTTTCTGAATGACCTCAAAGGTTTTTTGAATAAGTGCGGACTTACCAATGATACCATGGAATCCATCGTCCCCCTCCAGTTGGCGAGAGAGCTGTTCAACTTTCTGATCCAGCTGGTCAAGTTCCGAGAGATCCGTCAGGATTTCCACCGCACCCAGGGACACATCATTGTCATCTTTCAGAACGGAAGCGTTCTTGAGGGCGGGAATGTAGGTACCCTCTTTATTCCGGATGTGACAACGGCATCGGATTACCTGACCCTCATCGAACAACCTGCACCAGACATGTTCAGAGCTTTTTAATGTTCTTTCACAGGCATCGCAATCAAGCAAGGTACACGGCCGTCCAATGACCTCGTCGGAGGCATATCCCGTAAGTTGTTCGAAGGCTTCGTTCACCATAACAATGGTTCCGTCAGTTCCTATCAGCATCAAACCTTCGCTCATGGTATTGATAATCTTCTTCCAGTAACGATTGCTTTCCAGTTCGTTCATTTAAAACCACCTGTTTAAATATCTGTTTAAACACTTGTTTAAATACCATTAATCTCTCTTTTCATGCAACCAAAAAACAATTTGTATTTTATTAAATTATTACAATAGATTGTGGGTCTTTTAAAATCTTATTGCGGCCAGGCACAGTTGTTGCAGTAGGTGGAAAATCAGATCATTTTAACTTTGAACCATTCTCAGTCAGGGAAAGATGCCTTCAAAATCAGAACTGGACCTCGTGAGGGTCGCATGGCCGGAGTGTCTGCTCAAATTTAACAGCGCATTGAATGACCTTTGCTCATGCGACGTACTGGAAGTTTTGGTTGAGGACCCCGATGTGGTGGACAATATTATCATGATCGTAGACCGTTCTGAGGCCACGCTTATTAATCAACAGAAGGAAGGGGAAATTTATCGGTTGTCCATCCAAAAAGGGGCCTGAATTTAAATTCAATCATCAATCAGGTTACAGGGAATCGCCATGGAAATAAACAGAAGGCACTTTTTCAAAATTTCAGGCGCAATGGCTGCCACCTCCCTTGCAAGAACCGCCAAAGCGGCTCAGTCCGCCAAAGCAGCTTCAGCATCCGAGGATGCGTACGGCTGCCTTGTGGATACGACCCTGTGCGTCGGGTGCCGCAAGTGTGAACAGGCCTGCAACGAACGGCACAGTCTCCCCAAACCGCAGGAGTCCTTTGAAGAGATGACGGTGCTTGAAAATGAGCGGCGCATGGATGAGACTTCGTATACGGTTGTCAATAAATATTATCCCAAGCACATTGGAACTTTGACTTGGCGCACACGGCCGACGTTTGTCAAATTCCAGTGCATGCACTGCAACGATCCTTCCTGTGTGTCAGCCTGCATCGTGGGAGCGCTCACCAAGCAGCCCAACGGGGCGGTCATCTATGACGCCGGCAAATGCATCGGCTGCCGGTACTGCATGGTGGCCTGTCCTTTTCAGGTTCCAGCCTATGAGTACAACAGTGCGCTTACACCGCAAGTTCGCAAATGCACCTACTGTTTTGAATATATCAAAGACGGCGGGCTTCCGGCCTGCGCCCAGATCTGCCCCCGGGAAGTTATCACCTTCGGGAAAAAATCCGATCTTTTAAACCTGGCGCACTGGAAAATGAAGAACCATCCCGGCAAGTATGTGGATCACATATACGGGCAACATGAAGTCGGCGGAACCTCCTGGCTGTATCTCGGCTCCGAACCTTTTGAGAGCATCGGTTTTCCCAAGCTGGGCACCAAGGCGCCGCCAAGGCTGACCGAGGCGATCCAACACGGTCTGTTCCAATACTTTGCCGCCCCCATCATTCTGTACGCTGCACTGGGTGGCATCATGTGGGTGACCGGTTATCTGAAAGGCACCCGCGAAGTTCATAAACGCGACGCGGCCGAGAAAGGAGACACCCCATGAACATGCACAGTGAGGCTGCGCCGGTTTCAGAAGAAAAGTTTTTAAGCCCCGGTGTGATGGTCATGCTGGCGCTTATGGCGGTGGGATTGGCATTTGTGGCGGCGCGCTTTCTTTTCGGCATCGGTAAGGTTGCCAATCTGAATAACCAATTTCCCTGGGGCATCTGGATCGGAATCGACGTGGCTTCGGGCGTGGCCCTGGCCGCCGGTGGATTTACCACCGGAGCCATTGCCTATGTGTTTAACCGCGACCAGTATCATGCCGTGATTCGTCCGGCCCTGCTGACCGCTATGCTGGGCTATACCTTTGTGGTCATGGGACTGTTGGTGGATATCGGCCGGTACTGGAATATTGCCAGTCCGCTGTATAACTGGAATGGAAACTCGGTGCTGTTCGAAGTGGCCATGTGTGTGATGATCTATCTAAATGTTTTGTATATCGAATTTATCCCGATTGTCGTCGAACGCTTTAAAGGACGCGTGAACTTGCCAGGCCCCCTGGCGGGCCTGAACAACCCCCTCGAGACCCTCCTGAACATCGCCGGCACCATCCTGGGCAAGGTCATGTTTCTTTTTATCATTGCCGGTATTGTTTTGTCATGCCTACATCAATCCAGTCTGGGCTCCCTGATGCTTATTGCGCCGTACAAGGTCCATCCCCTGTGGTATACGCCGATATTACCGCTTTTGTTTCTGCTTTCCGCTTTTGCGGCGGGGTATCCCATGGTCACGTTTGAGTCGATCCTTGTTGCCAGATCGTTTGGCCGTAAACCGGAAATGGAAGTCCTTACACCACTGGCCAAGTTCATGCCGCTAATGATGGGGATCTATCTCGTTTTCAAAATAGGGGATATGATCGTTCGCGGCACGTATGTCTATCTTCTGGACGGCACCTATCAGACCAATGCGTTTGTCGTGGAGGTACTTTTCGGCGTGATTCTTCCCTTTGCCCTCTTGCTGTTTAAAAGGGTCCGCCGATCTGCGGGATGGCTGTTTTTTGCATCAACGGTCTTTGTGCTGGGTATTCTGATCAACCGCATAAACGTCTTTGTGGTCAGTTACACACCGCCTTATAAGCTTGTGGCGTACTTCCCGGCCCTGGGGGAGATTTTTATTACCATCGGCCTCATCGCCACGCTTATGTTCATGTATCGGGTTTTTGTGTTCATATTTCCGGTGCTGGGCTCACTCCCTAAAAAGATGTCGACCATGATGGTGACATTTTTCATCCTATCGGGGCTGTTTTGGTTGCATGGGCAGGCCGGGGCTGCCGGTATGGATGCGGGTGCCGATAGAAAATCACTGCCGGTCTTTGAAGATGTAGTACCATCCATCGGTGATGCGCCAAAGGTACGCACGCTAAACAGCCTTGTGATCAATAAATACAGTGACATTTATGAATCCGTTCTTTTCATGCATGCCAAGCATGCCAATGTACTTGGTGACTGTTCTATATGTCATCACCGCATGCCCCGGGAAGAAGGCGATAAGTACGGCGAGCCGGCGACCTTGGCAACCCTGCGCCGGAATCGACAAGTCCCGACAAGCTGCGCTGGCTGTCACGATCATCCCTTTGATCCTAAACAACTGCATACCCCCGGATTAAAAGGTGCTTATCACCAGCTCTGCATGGACTGCCATCAGGAATCCGAGCAGGTACCCCATGTTCGTGGGCCCATTCTCTATAGTGCCATGGTCCGCGGACCGATTGCGCGTACACTGGATACCCGTGCACCCACCGATTGTCTGGCATGTCATGCCCGAAACGTTCCCGATCACAAACAGCTGGTCAGGCTGGAGGGTGAAGTTGACGCCGTAGCGGTTACGAAAAACTGTCTTTCCTGTCACGAAAAGGAAGGCCTGGCCATCCTCGAATCAGCCCATTGGAGGTGGCGGGGCCCCTCACCCTACACCCTGGGACATGAAAAACGGATTGATTTGGGGAAGTATCACAACACGATCAACAATTTTTGTATTAATCTGAATGGCAACTGGCCCCGTTGTACCAGCTGCCACATCGGTTATGGGTGGAAAGATGCCAATTTTGACTTCACCGACGTAACCAAAATCGACTGCCTGGTTTGTCATGATACCACCAAAACTTACAAGAAAGCGCCTCCCGGCGCAGGCTTCCCGGCTAAGGAGGTAGATCTTTTAAAGGTCGCCCAAAACGTGGGCCGGCCCAGCCGGGCCACATGCGGGATGAACTGCCATTTCGTAGGCGGCGGGGGGGAATCCGTCAAACACGGCGAATTAGGTCCCAGCCTCCTGATGGGCACCGAACAAAATGATGTTCACATGGGTATAAGCCCGGGCGGGCTCAATTTTAAATGCCAGGACTGCCACAAGACCCGTAACCACATGATCAGCGGACGCAGCATTTCGGTGCCCGCTTCCGAAGGCGATTTATCCTGCGAGTATTGCCATACCGACAGACCTCACATCGGCAGCGAACTTATCGACCAACACCTGAATCGGCACACAACCCATGTGGCCTGCCAGACCTGTCACATTCCCCTCTATGCCAAAGAAAAACCGACCAAGATCTATTGGGACTGGTCCACGGCCGGAAAGGATATGCAAAGCCAAAAGGATAAATACGGCAAACCCACTTTTAATAAGAAAAAAGGCAGCTTTAAATGGAAGCAAGCCGCCAAACCGGCCTATTTTTGGTACAATGGGACCGTCAAGCGCTATATCCTCGGGGATCGTATCAATGAAGCCGGGGTTACCGAACTGACCAAGCCCGTGGGAAGCTTTGATGATCCGGCCGCCCAAATATACCCTTTCAAACTTCACCGCGGCAAGCAAATCAGCGATGCCGTTTATAAATATCTCATTGCGCCCCAGCTATGGAAGGGCTTCTGGAAACACTGGGATTGGGACAAGGCCTCCCGCGATGGCATGCAGTATGCGGGGCTGAAGTATAGCGGCAAATATGAATTTGTGGAGACATCAATGTATTGGGGGCTCACCCATGAGGTGGTTCCCAAGGAGCGGGCGCTTTCCTGTGCCCAGTGCCATCCCTCCCTCTCTCAGGCGCCTTACTGCGGCAAATGCCATCAGCAGATGCCCGGCGTAAATTTTAAAGCCCTGGCCACAAAGGGGATCGATTTTAAAGTCCTGCTTAAAGAGGGTAAGGATGTTGGCGAACTGGTTGGCAAGAGCAACTATATCGATTTTAAGGCCCTCGGTTATGCGGGGGATCCTGTTGAAGCGGGCGGCCGGTTTAAAAGCCTACCGCTGGTCAAGGTCGAATAAAAATTAGGACCGTGTGTTGATAGGCCCATATTTATGGTTCCCCCAATCAATGCCGGCGATCCAATAAAATGAGTTAAGGAGGCGTAAACATGTTTAAACGTATTGGTTCCATTATGCTTGTGGTCGTTTTTTTGACGACTGCCGCAAGTCTTGTGGCGGCGGCCGGCAAAGGCAACGCCCGCAAAGGAAAATACCTGTATCGCAAAAACTGCCGCACCTGCCATAATGAAAGCGGATCGGCCAAATCTCTCAGCCCGATCGACAAAACGCAGGCCCAATGGGATGAAGTCTTTAACAAGATCGACAAATTGCAATGCAGCGCCGAGTGGGTCAAACTTTCGGAAAAAGATCAGACCGATATGTATGCTTATC
The DNA here is from genome assembly GCA_964530095.1 of uncultured Desulfobacteraceae bacterium. Lineage (GTDB taxonomy): Bacteria > Desulfobacterota > Desulfobacteria > Desulfobacterales > CAZHA01 > CAZHAH01. The sequence goes on from CAZHAH010000005.1 coordinate 21,122, forward strand.
TCTGGGGGCATGCCTTTGATTCACCTTCCCCGGCCAAATGCAAGTGATTCGATTGTAAATTTTGGATTTAGCCCGCCCGCCTCGCCGGCGCGACTCGCGATGGCGGGCAGGGAATACGGATTGGGAAAAATGATAGATATCGCGAGGGCAACTTAATTGCTGCTTTGGTGCTAATGGGAGAAGAAAAAAATGCCTGAAAAAAACATCGGCACGATGACCCGTCGACAGTTTATCAAGCTATCCGGTGCCGCCACTGCCGCTGCTGCCGTCGGCGGGCATTCAGCGATCTTGCACGCCTTAGGACCCCAAAAAGAAAAGGATACGCCACGAGGCGTTCAACGGCTATTTTCGGCCTGCGACATGTGTTTCAACAAATGCGGATTGATTGCCCGAGTTGAAAATGGGGTGGTAAAGAAACTCGATCCCAATCCGCACTTTCTCAAATCCCGGGGCATGTTATGTGCCCGCGGAAATGCCGGAATCAAACAATTATACGATCCCGACCGGCTCAAATATCCGTTTTTACGTAAAGGCGAACGCGGAGCGGGTCGGTGGCAGCGTCTTACGTGGGATCAGGCGTTGGATCTGGCAGCCGAAAAACTGCAGCGCATCGGGGAGAAATACACCCGCTGTGGCATGCTGTTTATGGCGGGCACTGACCTCCAGTCAACGTTTGTGCACCGGTTTGCCGAGGTGTACGGGTCCTATAATGTGATTTCGCATGAATCCAACTGCCTCATCAGCCGCAACCGGGCGTTCCTGGACACCTTCGGCGTGGTCCCCGTTCCGGATATCATTAACTGTAAATATGTGATTATGGCCGGGGCCAACCGTTTCGAAGCGCTGGTGACACCCGACAGTATCGACTTGATGACCGTTATCCAAAACGGCGGCAAGTTGGTTGTTTTGGATCCCCGCTTCACCAAAACCGCCGCTCAGGCGCATGACTGGTTTCCCATCAAGCCGGGGACCGACATGGCCTTTTTTCTGGCCATTGCGCATGTGTTAATCCAGGAAAAGCGCTACGATCAAAAATTTGTTGCTCAAAAAACTAATGGGTTCGAGCAGCTGGCCGCCCATGTGAAAAGATATACTCCGGAGTGGGCCGCGGGCGAATGTGAAATCGATGCCAAAGATATTCGGCGGGTGACCCACGAGCTTGCCGCCGCCGCTCCTGCGGCGGTTGTCTACCCCGGCCGGCGAAGCTCCGATTATGAGGATTCCACCCAAATCCGCCGCACGTATGCGATTGTCAATGCCCTATTGGGAAATTGGGATAAATCCGGCGGTCTTATCTTATCCAATAAGATAAAACTGGGTTCGATTCCCTATGAGGCGCCCTTTTATGATGATAATCCCGAGGACCGGGTCGATGCCGGGCGGGCGGCCATGATGTTCGATGAAGAAGGCTCGTTCAAACATACGCGCGACGCGGTTATTGAAGGGAAACCATATCCGATTAAAGGCTGGTTTACTTACAAAACGAATCCCATGCAGACCGGAGCCAATCGTAAAAAAACGATTCAGATGATTCAGGCCCTCGACTTTATGCTGACAGTGGATATCACCATGAGCGATACGGCCTGGATGGCCGATCTGGTATTACCGGCGCCCAGTTACCTGGAACGTCAGGACCCGGTTACTTCTTTTCAGGTCGCATCGGGGCACACGGGCTGCGTAACCCGTGATCCCGTGGTGGCACCCCTTTTTGAATCCAAACCGGTTTTCTGGATTCTCAAGGAGTTGGCACAACGCCTGGATCTGGGTGAGCACTTTGATTTTACATTGAATGATTACCGCAAGGCACAGCTAAAGAAGCTTCCCCAGGTTGCGGCGGACCTGAAAAACAAAGGGGTTTATCTAAAGAAGATAAAAGCGCACGGCATATACGAAGGCAAACCGTTCAAAACCCTTTCCAAAAAGATCGAGCTCTACAACAAGCGCTATAAAGACAACGGCCTCGATCCTCTGCCGGTGTATAAACCACCGCAAAAGATTCCAATACATGCGTTTCGCATGGTGGTCGGACGCAACGCATACATTACCCAGGGATCAACCACAAACAACGTGCTCTTAAACGAACTGGTCTCAGAAAATACCCTGTGGCTTCATCCACGACCAGCCGCAAACCTGAATGTCAAACACGGTGATAAAGTTGAGGTTAAAAGCACGGTCGGCAAATGCCAGCTGCGGGCGCGTGTGACACGGGAAATCCGGCCGGATACCGTATACATGGACACCGGATTTGGTGTTCTGTCCAAATCTCTTACTCAGGTCTTCGGCAAAGGGGCTTGCATCGCAGATATTTTAGAAGACCGCGCCGATAAAATTTCGGGTAATATGGCCATGCATGAAACCGTTGTAACCGTACACAAGGTATAGGAATCACAATATGGAAAAGTTGAATGTCGCCAAATATGCGATGATTATCGATTCGTTTAAATGCATCGACTGCAAAGCATGTTTAGTCGCCTGTAAAGTTGAAAATGACGTACCATCGGGTTTCTGGCGCAATTGGATCATATCGCCTGGAGCACCTCAAGATCGGCGAATCCATTTTCAACCGGGCCAGTGCATGCAATGCGATGAACCTCCCTGCGTGGCGGCCTGCCCCGTGGGTGCCACATTCAAGCAACAAAACGGACTGGTGGCGATCGATCCGGTTCAATGTATCGGCTGTGGCAACTGTGTCACGGCCTGTCCCTATGGTGCCCGCTACCGCGATCCTGTAAGGCGGATTGCCGATAAGTGTGATTTCTGCGCCCATCGCCTAAAACGGGGTGAGCCGCCGGCCTGTGTTGAAACCTGCCCCACCAAGGCCCGTATTTTTGGTGACCGGAATGATTTCCAATCTCAGGTTAGTCGGCTGCTTCAACAAACTGGATTGATTCGGTTGACTAATCCCCTGATAAACACACAACCCAGAATTTATTATATGGCCGGAACACAACCCATGGATTGGCCGCGTGAGCCAACCCTCCCCGGTCAGGTCCATATGCCGGCCGAGTTCTGGAAAACAGGATAAAAGGAGGAATTAACATGCAAAGATTTCGAAGACAGCTGTTGTTGCCGCTCATTCTCGGAGTGGTGGGCGCCATCGCCCTCACCGTCAATGGCGGTGTGGCTCGGGCGGCAACGCCCACCAAAACCGAAACCGCGGCGGAGTGGAAATTTCACGCTATTGTAGACGTCCAATTTGTGATGCAATACGCCCAGATGCCCAAGCCGGAAAACGTATTGATCGTCGATTCGCGGCCCAAACGGCCTAAATACGACAAAGGGTATATCCCCACCGCCATCAGCATCCCTTTTCGCAAGTTCGACGAGATGGTCGACAAACTGCCGCAAGATAAGAACGCGCTGCTCATTTTTTACTGCGGCGGCCCCACCTGAAAACTGAGTCACAAATCCGCTTGGAAAGCGGAAAAACTCGGCTACACCAACGTCAAAGTCTTTGCCGATGGTTTCCCGGCCTGGATGAAGGTTAAAGGGAATTACGCCTGTGTGGAAGCCACCTACGTAAAAAGCAAACTGGATAAAAAAGCGCCGATGGTTATCGCCGATTCGCGGCCTAAACGCCCCAAGTATGATAAGGGCCACATCCCCACGGCCATCAGCATTCCCGATCGCAAATTCGACCAATTCAAAGACCAACTGCCGGCCGATAAAAACACGCTGCTGATCTTTTACTGCGGCGGCTACACCTGAAAGTTGAGTCATCTGTCCGCCAGGAAGGCGGTCAAGCTCGGTTATACCAATGTAAAGGTGTTTTCCGCAGGTTATCCGGCCTGGAAGAAGGTTGCCAGTGGTGCGGTGCAAAAAGCTGCCGTTGAAATCAAGGCCGGCGCCGAGGAGGGGAGCATCGACATAGCCAGTTTCAAGCAGATTCAAAAGAAAACCCCGGACAGTATTCTGCTTATTGATGTACGCGATGCCGAAGAGTATCAAAAAGGGCATTTTAAAACCGCCATCAATATGCCGGTCGATGATGTGGAAAAAAAGGTCAAGACTCTCCCTTCAGACAAGCCGATCGTTTTTGTCTGCAATACCGGAGCCCAGAGCGGCGAATCATATTATCTGGTACAGGATCTGCGACCTGAATTGAAAAAAGTCTATTACCTGGACGCCAGTTGTGCTTATAAAAAAGATGGGTCTGTGGAAATCAAGAAACCTAAGTAGGAGTATCCGACCGGGATTTCACTGTGTGGCTCCAGCCACTTGTTCAAGTCCGGGCTGGAGCCATCAATCGAATGTGATCAAGTATTACAATTAAGCTTCCATTCATGCATGCTGTCAATGTATTTAAGATCGGGTGAGGAAAAACCGAAAACAATCTTAAAGAGGGTATCGGTTTATTTTGTCTATTTCCAACCGAGTTGGTGCTTGATCGTATATTTCCCGAAGATCGACTTGACCCTATCTTCCAGTTTGGCTTTATCTTCAATTCCTTCCTGATCTAGTGTGACCCTGGCAATCATTCCGGCGCCCGCCTCGTGCACGACATCCACATCGATGTTGATGCCTTCGTTTTGAAGCGCCATAATTTCTGCGTCATAGACTTTTTTAGCGGCATCTTCGCGTAATTTAGGCTTAAAGATTTTTCCCACGGCCGTGACCGGAATCTCGTCAATGATGTGGATTGCTTTGGGTAGCGCCGGTCTTTCGGCGATGTTCTGCTCCATGAAAGTGCGCAATTCTTCGACAGTTAGTTGGGATCCTTCCTTGACCGTTACATAAAGGGCTACAAGTTCTCCGGCATAGCTGTCCGGACGTGCAACAGCAGCACTGAGAACAACATCGGGATGCCTGTCGGCGACTTCTTCTACAATTAAGGGATCGATATTGTGTCCACTGCGGATTATCAAATCCTTGCTGCGGCCGGTTACATAAACATAACCGTCAGCATCAATTTTTCCCAAATCGCCGCAAATTAAGAAACCGTCATCGGCAAATAAGCCTTGATTGTGAACCGGATTAAGATATCCGGGGGTTTTATTGGGGCCGTCATAACAAAGGGCACCGACCTCTCCGGCGGGAAGCTTGTCGCCCACGGTACCGTCCGACCGAATTTTACGAACCTCGATTTGGGTGTAAGGCAGTCGAATTCCAGCCGTGTCCGATTTGGGCGTTCCCTGGCGCGGATCGATGGTTAAGATGCCGGAGCATTCCGTCATACCGAAGATTTGACCGATAGGAATACCCGAGTTTTGCATGAATTCCTGGGCCGCAACCATCGGCAGCATTGCGCCGCCCGTCAGACAATAATTAACGCTGCTCAAATCACATTCACCCGTGGGTATGTCTTTCAGCGCCACGAGGGAAGTGGGCAACCCGCCGATAAAGGTGATTTTATATTTTTCAATCAATTTCCAGTAGTTTTGTACGATGGTTGGATTTCGCATTCCACCAGGGGACATAATCACAACGTTTGAACCGGCAAGCAACGGCGCCAGTCCGATGATCAAGCTACCGGCGACGTGAAAGAGCGGAAATCCGTTGGCGATGATGTCATCGGGTGTGAAGTGATACATTTGAACATTGGCCCAGGAGGAATAAATCTGTGTCCCGTGAGTTTGCTGGACCAATTTTGGCGTGCCGGTGGTTCCGCCGGTGTGAAAGTAGGCGGCAATGCTGTCTTTGGTTATGTTGCGTTCAAATTGAAGCGAGTCACCGGGAAATTCTTCCACAAATGAGTCGAAGTAATAGATACCCTCTTTGTTAACCGGTTCACCACCCACTTGAATGATCGCCTTCAGGCTCGGAACCTTGTCACGAATCGCCATTACTTTTTCCCAGATGTTTAGCTCCGGATGGGGACCCAGGGCGACCAGCACCCGGGTACCGGCGGTATCCAGCAGTTCAAGGATGGCGCTTTCATTCAGTAAAAAATTGATGGGATTGACAATTCCGACTGATTCGCCGCCCCAGAAAACATACTGCGCTTGCAGCAATGAGGGTAATAAAAAAGAAATGGTGTTTTTGGGACCCATGCCAAGGCGGTGGAACATATTTGCCGTTTGGTTGATTTTTTCCAACAACTGCCGGTAGGTGATGCAGGTCGGCGCTTCATCCGGAATGCCGGTGGGGAGAAAGGTGAGAGCCGTATTCTCAGGAAACGCTTCGGTTATCGCCTGAAAGAGCGCATAGATACTTTCTGTGGTTACGCGCGCTTCGTATGGGATTTGTTCAAGCGCATTCACTTCATTTGCGCTTTTGACCACTTTTTCTACTTTTAATCGCATAGCACTCCTCCATAATATTCTGATAAGCTACTGGACAAAACCCAATGCCTTCGGCACAAACAGGGTGATGCCGGGGAAATAAATAACAAGCGTAAGAACGATCATTTCAACGAGGATAAACGGCCAGATGGCTTTTACGAGTTGAGCGAAATCCACGCGACTGATGGCTGTGGCCACAAAGAGGCATCCACCCATGGGTGGCGTTATCATAGCGATGCTCAAGTTGACACACACCATGATCCCGAAATGGAGCGGATCAACCCCGAGGTTTATGGCCAAAGGGGCAAAAATCGGCGGAAGGATAATGAGAGAGCTCACGATATCCATAAACATGCCCACAATGATCAACAAGAGGTTTATCAGTAATAAAATCAACTCTTTGTTGTTTGTAAGGGACACAAAGAACGTGGCGACCGCCTCCGGTATTCTCTCAATTGTCAGGAGCCAGGCCAACACTGCGGCAGAGGACAATATCAAGGTAATAATGCCCATCATCACGGCATTCTTAAAAAAGAGCTGGTAGAGGTCCTTGAAGGAAAGATTCCGGTAGAGCACAAAACCCAGAGAAAGCGCATATCCGACTGCCACCGCCGCAGCCTCGGTCGGTGTAAAGATGCCACTTAAGATACCGCCCAGGATTATGACAGGCATCATAAGCGCCCAAAAGGCCTTTCGGGTTCTGGTAGCAACCCTTTTAAAAGTCATTTTTTCCGGGTGCTTGGGGTAATTCCTCTTCTGGGAGATAATCCGGGTCATGACCATCAGACCACTGCCGATCATTAAACCGGGTATAATCCCTCCGGCGAAAAGGCCGGCGATGGATACGCCCATGAGGCCGCCATATAATACCATAATGATGCTGGGAGGAATAATGGTGGCAATAACGGATGAAGCGGCTGTGACTGCGGCGCTGAAATCGGTATCATACCCTTCCTTGGTCATAGCGGGAATAAAAATCTGCCCCAGCGCAGCCGTATCCCCAACCGCGGATCCTGAAATACCTCCAAAGAGAATACTCGTAATAATATTGACCTGGGCCAACCCGCCTCTTAACCTGCCAAAGAAGATATTAGAAAAATCAACGATTCTTTCCGTCAACCCCACTTTGTTCATAATGTCCCCGGCGAGAAGAAAAAGTGGCAGGCATAAGAAAACGTAACCGTTCATTGCGGAAAAAAAGCGCTGCGAAAGCATGGTCAGATATAGCGGGTCGCCTATTTTCAAGAAGCCGAAGAGGGCGGTCAAGCCCAGAACAAATCCGACAGGCATCCCCATTAGCATGAGCAGGATAAAGCATGTCAAAATAAACAAAGCCATCGAACTTCTCCCTATCGTCGCATTGCTTGCCGTTCTTTCACGAGATCTCGTCCGCGACCGGATCAAACTCCGACAAAATCTTTATTGTTACAATCAGGAATAGTTGAATCAGGGTCAGCAAAACGCCCAGAGGCACGGATAAATAGATCCAGAACATGGAGATGGGCATGGCAGCGGCCGTCATTATTGTTCCTGTGGTCATGCGATATCCCTTTGCCAACAAAACAATGAGAAAGAAGCCGATCATCAGATGGACCAAGTAGTCCAAGATCTTTGATACCGTAGGAGGCAGGGCCTTGACCACGGTGTCTATGGCGATATGTTCATTTCTTCGCAAGGCAATATTGATTGCCATAAAACCCAACCAGAGCATCAAAAAACGCGCTGTTTCCTCGGTCCACTGGAAGGGGTCTTGCATGACATAGCGGTAGAATACACCCAGAAGAACAACAACGGTCATGGCCGCAAAAAAAAGGACGCAAAAAAAACCGGTACCCATTTCAATAGAATATCCTATTTTATCTAACAGTTTTATGAGTTGCGTCTTTTTGGATCGGTATTCCATATCCCCTCCCTAAACTATAAAAAAAACCACCGCCCGTTGAAGATTAGGGGGCAGCCCGTGGCCGCCCTCCTGTTTTTGGGTAAAAAACGCTTCCTGAACTTCCGAGAGTGAAACATCGTGGGCGTCTTAGGCCGGAGGAACGATTACCTGTATCCCAGCTTTTTCTCAGCATCTGCAATCGCCTTTATTAAACCATCCACCAGCTCCGCACCCATTTTTTCCTTTGCCCATGCCAAGCCGGCCGGGCGGGCCAGCTTCGCGAATTGCTCAAGGTCTTTTTCGGCTATGGTGTTCACCTTCATGCCTGCTTTTGTCAGGGCGTTCAGAGACTTATCTTCCAAAAAGAGGCTAAGCCCCCCACTGGCGGCAACTCCGAGCTTCACGGCCCTTTTAACGAGCTTTTGATCCTCAGGGGAAAGCCCGCCAAACCATTGCTTATTCGCTAACATAACCTGATAACCCCATTGGGATTTGGCCATGGTCAGGTATTTCTGACACTCGTTAAACTTGGCCCAGGCGACAATAAAGGGCGGATTTGTCTGGCCGTCCACCACGCCCGTCTGAAGGGAAGTGAAGAGTTCTTTAAAAGATAAGGGGACAGCTGTGGCCCCGAAGGATTTAAACATGGCTATACCCATGGGGTCCATCACGCGGAATTTGAGCCCCTTCATATCCGCCGGGGTATTTATGGGTCTTTTGTTGTTGGTGATCGCCATGTAGGTGTATCCGCTCATGTAGCCCAGGGCCTGGATTCCCGTTTTCTTTGTAAACCGATCAAGCAGCTTTTGACCGAAAGGGCCTTCGGTTACCTCCGTCGCTATCTCCTCGTTTTTGAACAGATATGGGGAGAAAAAAACCGTTATTGGTAGGTCGATCCTAAAGAGTGCCGCCATGGCGGCAAGGTTCATCTGGATTACGTTGTTCTTCAGCGCCTCCATCGTGTCTATCTCTTTGCCCAAGGACATGGCCGGGTAGATTTCGACTTCAAATCTTCCGCCGCTTCGCTTTTCCATTATATACTTGAAGGCAACAGCCGTGGCATGAATGGCTGAATCAAAGGTTTTGGGGGCCGCCACATGGGCCAGCTTTATTTTAATTGGTTTGTCAGCGGCCAACGTGAGGTTTGAAAGGGAAATAATCAAGGCAAACGCTACAACAATTGAACACAGCATCTTCTTTTTCATGGTTCCTCCTTCCTTTTACGCGCAGTGCATTCAAAAATGGCGAATTCAAACATAAGTGCAGCATGGCAAGGTGATTAAGGATTAAGTATGTGAGCTAAATTCGAGACAAGATCTTTTTAATTGTTGAAGTTGAAAATGATCGGAACGGTAACAATCGGACGTATTTCACCTCCTTTATATTTATTTACCCATGTCGTAAAACCTGACCTGATGTGGCCCCGGTTACACGACCGTCTTTGACGGCGATTTCTCCGTTTACAAAGACATATTTAATACCCACGGGTTTCTTTTCGGGTTCGGCATAAGTCGATTGATCAATGATGGTTTCCGGGTCAAAGATAACCAAATCCGCGTCAAAGCCTTCCAGTAACAGCCCCTTTTGCTTTACGCCAAAAGTCTGAGCGGGCAGGGAAGTCATTTTGCGGATTGCCTCTTCCAGGGATAAAATTCCTTTTTGACGAACGAATTCACCCAGAATCCTGGGAAAGGTGCCGGTCAACCGCGGGTGGGGTTTGGTGATCCCGAATCCAGGAATTCCATCGGTGCCGATCATGGTATAGGGGCTCTTGATAATCCGCGCGATATCTTCATCGCGTAGCAGAAAAATGACCATGGAGGCGGTCATTTTTTCTTCGGCCAGAATGTCAAAAAGGGTGTCGTATTCCGATTGCTTGTTTGAGCGGGCGATATCGGCAATCGACCGGCCCAGATATTCCGGATGATTTGGGGCGGTGGCGATGAGAATATTGTCAAACCCGGCCCCGAGGATAAAATTTTCCCAAGTCCCATCATCGCCGGCTTCGATTTCAGCCACAATTTCCTTGCGGACGTTGGGATCGCGCAGTTTGAGACCCAATTCCTCAGGGCCATCGGTCAGATGGCGCGGCGGCAAGACCGAGCCCAGATAGGTGCTTCCGGCTTTATAGGGATACTGATCGCAGGTGATTTGGATCCCCCGCGCCCTGGCCGCGGCCATCATCTTTAAACTGTCCACACACTTACCCCAGTTATCCCGGCCGGCGGCCTTGTGATGGGAGATGTGTATCGGTAATGCGGCTTCCTCACCTATTTTTATTGCTTCAGCTAAAGCGGATAGAAGTGTATCGCTTTCATTTCGCAAATGGGTGGTGTATATGCCGCCGAAGCGTGCTGCGACTTTGGCCAGTTCGATGATTTCATAGGTATCGGCATAGTTGGCCGGGGGGTATATCAGACCGGTGGAAAGGCCGAAGGCGCCGTCGCGCATGGCGTCGGCCGCTAAATCTTTCATCAACGCGAGGTCAGCCGGATTTGGCGCACGGTTCTCCATACCCAGCAAGGCGAACCGCATATTGACATGTCCCACCAGGGGAATAACGTTTACACCCGGTTTTACAGCCTCAATTTTTTCCAGATAGTCGTTGAAGGACTTGATTTCCAAAAGGTCATCCGCAGCCTCTGTACCGCCAATAAATCCAAGCAACCCTCTAACAAAGGTCTCTTTGTCTTTGACCAGGGGGGCCAGGGAAAAGCCGCAGTTTCCCGTGACCAGGCTGGTTACCCCCTGCAGGATTTTTTCGTCGACGGTGGGTCTGAGCAGTACCAGGAAGTCATCGTGAGTATGGGTGTCGATGAATCCAGGGCATGTTGTCAATCCAGCGGCATCAATAGCGTGTTTTGCCGCAGTCGGATTCATGTTCCGTTCCACGCGGATGATTTTGCCATCACTGATTCCCACGTCCGATTCGTAAGAAAGGTTTCCGGTGCCATCAATGATTCGGGTGTTGTGAATGATCAGATCGAACGGTTCAGACATGATGGTTTACTTCCTGAAAAATTAAGGTTATTCGATCGGCGATGACCCTGCGGATGTTTTGAGTCCGGCCCACAGCAAGCGAAGCTGGCGTAAATATATCGGTCCCAGATTGCGTGGCACACGATCGTCGAGCATTAATGGAACGCCGTAAAATATGCAGGCCAAGGATAAAACAACCGAGTCGATATTTGTATCCTGGGGGAGTTCGCCCTTTGCAATAGCGGCTTTTAGGTTTCTACGGAAGTAGGGGTGGAAGCTCCCTTCGGGAATCTCTTCGATTCCCTCACACTCCGGGAATCGCAGAAGCCGCTCAGCTGTACTCACCATGGTGATATCGTTTTCGGCAATTCGAGCAAATTCTTGCGGTTCAAAGGCACGCAGAGCTATCATCTCCGAAAAAATACGTGGGTGATCTTCGTAAACAGCGGCCGTCCATTCAAAAAACGCTTCGATCAATGACAAACTTGATGTGCCACCCGTGGCCTGGCGCTCACGCCATGTGACCTCAATGCTCCAGAGGCGAATGTAATAAAAGATAAGGTCGACCTTTCGCGCAAAGTAGCGGAAAAAAGTTCCTTTCGAAATTTCGGCGGCCTGACACAGTTCTTCAACCGTAATGTCAGCCAGGGCTTTTTCGCGCATGCGGTCGACCGCGGCATTCAGCAGTGCCAAGCGGCAACGTGCCTGCTTCCGTTCGCGAAGCGGAATATCATAAAATTGCTTCATAGCGTGATCCTTTCTTTGTTTATACACGGGTATTAAATGATAGTCAACTAAAAATTTATACTATAGTATAGAAAATGCTCGGCTGGCCTTTCGGACTCCCGTTAAAAAACCCTCTAGGAGACTACAGGGTTTTAGCTTTTTCCAGATATGGATTGATGAGATCGGTTCCGTTGACAAGGAAGACCGAAAGAAGGGGCATGAACCCGCCGAATGAGGCAGGTTATGGCTTCCAATAGGTCAAACTTGAGGGTTTGGGAATCAGTTGAGGTTGTATTTCTTCATAATAGGTCGCGGTAGGAATGCCCCTCACGGGGCACTCCCCGCACAGATTCCAGCATGAGCTACTATAACGTTGGTTCTGAAGTAACTTATAGGTATCTAAAGGGGTTAGAGGTTTATGGGATTATGGTTATCGCCAGCAGTTTCCTCCGTATCCCTGACCACGACCCATCGGTCCTTTATTGGAGAATCCTCTGCCGGCGTTGGGATTAATCTTGCGCATAGCGATCATGTGCTCCAGACGTTTTTGATCCAGTTCAGAATTAAATTTGGAGATTTCCTTTTGGAGATCGGTTGCTTTTTGGGTATCCGGGTTCTCATTAGCAAGTTCACTCCTTAACGCAAGTTCTTTTTGGTACAGTTCGCGTCTCAAACCATCCGTGGCACTAAAAAAAGCCTGACGTTCTTTTTGCATTGTTTCGATATCGGCCTCGCTCAAATTACTCTGATACCCCGAGCCATAGCCACCTCCGTGATGCCAACCGGATCCGCGATTCCCTTGTCCCATGTGTCCATATCCCATGCCCCAACCGGCAAAGGCGTTTACACCAAATCCTACGATTGCTAGCGCAGCTACTGTTATCAATACTTTCTTGATATTTTTTCTCATTTTTATTCTCCTTTATAAATTTTTTTTTGGCTCAGGTACTTGATGCGCGTAACTACTCTTTTAGCTCTTTGGTATTCTTTAAGAGCAAGTAGCGTGCCACCTTTTTAGAGGTCGGGCCTAAAAATCTATAACACGCCGATTAAACCGTATATTTATTTATCGGGCCGTGTCGATCAATAAATTGTAAATAACGACCCTGGGTATAAAGTATCCATATCAGATATGATTTTTTATTCGAACGGATAGAAAGTATTCATCAATGGGCTTATCTTAACCTAAGTTGAGCGGTTCAGCGTTCAAGGTTTGCAAAAATGGAAGCACACACAACTTCTCAATCGCAAAAGTGCGGCCCAATACTGATTTCAAAGGGATAATATTCTAATCAGAGTTGATCTGATATTCTAAGGATTGCGATTAAAATTTTCACGGGATTTTGATGGTAAATCGAGCTCCCTGATTCGGATTGGATTTGACCGCGATCGAACCGCCGTGCTGCTCGATGATCTTATTTGAGATGAAAAGGCCTAGGCCGGTGCCTTTGCTGCCTTTGGACGAGAAAAATAGAGAGAATAAATTGTCCTTGGTTTCCTGATCCATTCCGACACCATTGTCTGTAATTTCGATCAGAAGATGATCCGGGTGTTGCTTGACGTCAAAAATAATTTGGTGAGACTTTTGGGATTGATCATCCATGCAGGCATCCATTGCATTTTCGAGAATATTCAACAGCGCTAAACGAACAACACCGGCATCAAGCTCAAACTCACCCAGGGAGTTGTCGAAACGGCTTATGAATTCAATATCCTGATCTGGAATTTTCGGTTTAAAACTTGAGGCCACATCGTTTGCGAAACTTAAGACATCCACCTGTTCCCGTTTCAGTTCTCTCTCCTTGGCAAAAAAAAGTATTTCCAGAACCAGTTTCTTGATGCGTTCGATCACGATGCTGATCATTTCCCAACCTTCTTGGATGCGGTCCTGGCTCCCTTTGACCAACCCTGTATCAACCATGTACATACCGCCGTCCAACCCGGTTAGGAGTGTTTTTATTCCGTGAGATATAGAACTTATTTTGAGTCCCAGAGACGAAAGATGATCTTGCAGTTTGCGAACCTGGGTTATATTGGTAGCCATTTCCATAACCTTGGTAATTTTACCTGTCGCATCCCTAAGCGGTGCGGTCCATATGAGAACATTGTACTGTTGCCCGGTTTTCGAAGTGACTACCATTTCGGCCTGGTGCGGTTTCCCGTCTTCAAATGTTTTGGCCACCGGGCAATCGAGACATGGCTCGGTCCGTTTTTTATAGGTTTCAAAACAGAATGATCCCTTCTGAAAATTAAAATCTCTTTTAAACAGATTGTTGGCGGCGTCGATTTTCAATTCTTTGTCTTGGACCGTAATATAACAGGGGACTTCGTCAAAAAGCTGCTGGTAGCGCTGTTGGGTGTTGCGAAGTTCTTCTTGAAGACGATTTATCTCGGTAATATCGGCCGATATTTCCACAACCAATTCGACCTGACGATCTTTATTGCGGATCGGGGCGGTATGAACGATGACAGGCACCTCTTGACCATTAAGGTATTCAACAATTGCTTTGGTCCGCTGTCCTTTACCGGATTTAAATGTTTTAGCGGCCGGGCATGTGGATCGGTCCGCCATATCCCCGCGATATATTGCATGGCTCGATTGGCCCTGCCTATCTCCAAGTCGTTCTTTATACAGTTGGTTGACCGCAACAATTATAAGATTGCGGCTGTGTATGGAGACAAAACAAGGCATCTCATTGAAGTATTTAATATCACCTTCAAAATCACCGGCAATATTTCGCATTGCAAGCGACAGCCCTTCAACGGCCTGGCCGACGGCAATCTGCCGTTCGGCTTTCATCAATTTGGCTGTTTTCTCACGTACCAGCCCTTCCAGGTTTTCAGTGTGTTTTCGTAACTTTTCGCGCATGAAGATCTTTTCACGGGCTCTTTTCAAGGCAATCTCGAGAACATCGTCGTTGATCGGTTTGGTTACAAAGTCGACCGCCTCATACTTGAGACTCTTGATCGCCAGATCCATGTCTCCATGTCCGGTAATCATAATAACTTCCGTGTCAGGGCTTTCGCGTTTTATTTTTTGGAGGAGTTCAATGCCGTCCATTCCCGGCATTTTAATGTCGGTAAGGACGATCGAAGGGTTGGTTTCGTGGAAAATTCTGAGGGCTTCGGCACCATTTTCGGCCGTGAGGACATGATAGCCGATGTCCGCTAAAGATATTCCCAGAACCTTGCGGATTCCCTCTTCATCATCGACCAACAGTAGGGTTTCTTTCATCTTCGCCTGTCCGGATTGAGACTCGTCCAATAAAAAAGAGCGCTAAAGACGGAAAATATTGTCTTCAGACCGATGTATTTGCGCCGATGGTGTTATGGATGATGCCGATCAGTTTGTCGGCATCGAATGGTTTGCGAATAAAGGCGACGGCATTTCTAATGGCATGATCTCCATCCAGGGCACTGATAACGATCACCGGCGTGTCTTTCAGCTCTTTGTCTTTGGTAAGCATCCGATAGAATCTCGGACCCCAGCCATCGGGCATCTGAAGATCGAGCGTGATCAAATCCGGCTTTTCTTTTTTCAGGATCTCGAGTCCTTTGACACCGTCGGTGGCGCTGCAGGTCTCATACCCATTGTCATGAAACAGGGTCTTTAGATATTTCACCACGATGGGGTCATCGTCAATGATTAAAATCTTTTTGGCCATTGATTCCCTCACTTTCGCATTAAAATCTGTAATAGAATTGAAATTCCCTATAATTAAATACGTATGGTTCCCCTATTTGACATGGCATTCCCCGCACATGATGGGCCCGTTCTTCTTTTCCTTGTGGCAGCCTTTACAATTCAGATGAAACGCCTTGAGGAGCGATGGTTTGTCATCTTCACTTTCCAATCCATGACAATCCGAACACATCTGGTCTTCAGACGATTCATCGGCCAGCTTTTTTCCATCTTCATAAACGTGGTGGCATTCATTGCACTCTTCAATTTGAGCGATTTCGTTGTGTTCGTCGTGCCGAAAGACGGACGCAACCCTTTCAGCCTTGGTGAAGGCGCTGTTGTCAACGATTAGCATGTCCTCTTGCGAATAGGCACTGGCAAAGGCGAGCATTAAAATCATGAGTAACGTAAAAATAAACATCCTGCTTGTCTTCATTCTCCTTCTCCTTGACTTCTATCCCTCGATTGCTTCCGGTTTTTCAATGACGTCATACAGGATATCGCAGATGAATTTAATATCCAAACCCAATCCGTAATGATGGTTAATGTCCTCCAAACCGCTGTGGCAATTATGACAGGGTGCGATCAACACCTTCGCCCCTCTGGACTTTGCGGCAAACAATTGTTCGGCTTTAATCCGATTTCCCTTTACACGCGTCGGTTTGTAAGGGGGACCACAGTTGATAACGCCGCCACCGGCACAACAGCAATAATTGTGTTCCCGATTGGGGTGCATTTCGATTAGCTCCTCACAGATGGCATTGACAACAAAGCGGGATTTTTCCATCAAGCCGCCGCCGCGGATGACATTGCAAGGATCGTGAAGCGTGACGGGTTGCTCAAATTTCTTGGCTACCTTCAGTCGCCCCGCTTTGAGAAGATCATAATAGAATTCGATGGCGTGAACAATCGGCAAGGGCGGCATCCGCCAAGCGAGCCACCGGTTTCCCATATCATACACGGAGCGAAAGGCGTGACCACATTCTCCCATTACAATTTTTTTGACTTTAAGTCTGGCAGCGGTTTCAAAATGTGCGCGTTTGACCCGCCCCATGATTTCATTGTCACCGGTATACATGGCCATATCGCTGTTATCCCACCCCATGGTGGCCGGCATGGTCCAGTTAAGGCCGGCCACATCCATCAAAACAGCGGCCTGGTAGATGAGCTGGGCCTGAAACTTGGGTTCCGGACCGATCACCGAATACATGATATCGGCGCCTTCCTTTTCAAGAGGAATGCGCAAGGTCGGAATTTCGCCCTGGGCTTCTTCTTCCTGCCATTGCAGCGTATCGGGCCATTCATCCCCCTTCACCCACATCTGGTTCATGGTAACGGAATGGCTATGAGCCGTGTCCTGAATGTAAAGGGGCGTCACCCCCAGGAGGTGGCAGATTCGCCGGACGATGAGCATCAAATAGGCGATGTCGATGCCAAATGGGCAGTACTGTGCGCAGCGCTTGCAAAGATTGCACTCGGTTGAGGCGATGCGGGACGTCTGCCGGATAAAGTCGGGACTGACGCGACCCTTTTTTTTGAGCATCTCCCACAGGGTTTGTTTTATCTTCCCCACCGGTGCAAACCGCGGGTCGTTGTCATGCGAAAGGTAATAGTGACAGGCTTCACTGCAGAGGCCGCAGTGGATACAGGTATCCACATAGGCCTTGAGTCGGGCCCCCGTTTCTCCTTTGATAACCCGGTTTATCACTTCTGCGATTCTCTCCTCGGTCAGTTTTTCAACTCCCTTTTCGATCCCGTCATCGAGAATGATATCTTCCTGTTTTTCTACCGCTAAAGCCATATTTACAATCTCCTATTCGATGAATTTATTATTTTACCAGTCCTTGGCATGCCGAATGCCCCCAAACTCAGAACCCATATAAGCGCGTGTCAGCGGGGAAAGCAGCATGTGGCTCAACCGTGTGAACGGTATGGCCACGAGCATGATTTCTCCTGAAAGTATGTGGAGAATGAGAAAGATTTGATATCCAACCCATTGGTGATAGGCCACAAAGCCCGTGATAAAGGGTGCGGCAACGATGGCCAGGAGAATATAATCGGATGCCGAGGTGACATATCGGACTTCGGCTAGTTTCAACCGGCGCACCAGGAAAAAGATACAGCCCATGACCACAATAACGGCCATGACATCGGCTACGGAATCGGGTAATGACCACCACTGCATATTCCAGGATTCATCCCAAAGGATGATGTGTGATAAAAGAAAAATGGGTGTGAGGATCAGACAGATATGAAACGCGAAGCCGACGATGGTCAAAAACGGATGTTTGCGCATATTGGTGGTGCCGAAGGGAGTCATCCAGTGAAGGATGGACCGCAGACTGTATTTTAAACTCATATAAGTAAAGATGAATTTTTCTTTTTTATTTGCAAGCAAAATGAGGCTGATTAGTCTGTAGAGGCTTCCGCAAATAAAAAAAACAAATGCCACCCAAACCAAAGGACCACTAACAAAGCTATAGATATCGTGCATTTCTCTCTCCCTATTTTAATATCTCATCAACCGGGATAATCCTTCGAAAGTAAACTCCTCGCGTTATGGTTCTTAAAAGGATTTTATCTCCTTGCGGACTGAATACCGGCTCCCAGAGCATGTCGCATTCCTCCTGCCACAACCGATCGTTAATGGCGATGGTGTATTTCCCATTGTTTCCCACTTTTGCCGCCAAATAGGCGCC
This sequence comes from uncultured Desulfobacteraceae bacterium, assembly GCA_964530095.1. Taxonomy (GTDB): domain Bacteria; phylum Desulfobacterota; class Desulfobacteria; order Desulfobacterales; family CAZHA01; genus CAZHAH01. The sequence goes on from CAZHAH010000005.1 coordinate 39,311, forward strand.
GTCCGGGCTGAAAACAGGCTTCCAGGCCATATCAAAAGTGTTTTTCCAGGCCGTGTTATCGACTGCCAGGGTCCATCTTTGACCGTCTTTCGCGAGGGCTGCTGTCCTGGCACTGTTCGGGCTGAAGACAAGGTCCGTGAGCAGATCCTTGAAGGTTACGGACCACGGTTGCCCGTCCACGGCCACGGTCCATTTTCCGTATTTGGGCGCGACGATCGCGGCCAGCTTTTTACCGTCCGGGCTAAACAATTGATGCCATAATTGGAAAAAATGTTTGTCCCAAATGATATTCCCGTCTTCGGCAAGCGTCCATTTGCCCCCCACCCTGACAGGCGCTACGACCGTTCCCCGTTCGGGATGAAAAACAGGCTCCCACACACATCCGAAGGTCTTGTCCCATGCGACACCATTGACGGCGATGGTGTAATCGTACAGATTGAGTCGCACCTCCGCGGCCAGATTTTCACCGTCTGCGCTGAAGGCCATGTTCCAAACATTGACAAAGGTACTGTCCCAGGCCTTGCCGTCAAATGCGGCCGTAAATGCGCCTTCTTGAAATTTGTGAATTTCACCTTCGCTGAAATCTTTTGTCTGGACCGCAGCAGCTGTTTTTTCCCCATCCGGACTGAAGGCCAGATTGGTCATATTGGAATAGGTTTCATCCCAGGGAATACCGTTTAGGGCCATGCAATAGCGCATGTCTTGCTGAACAGCCACTGCAATGTCCTTGCCGTCAGGGCTGAACAGGGTGTTCCAAACATACCCGAACTTGTTTTCCCAGGGGTTTCCATCGACGGCAACGGTCCATTCGCCCATTTCAGAGACCAGCCCGGTCAGGCGGCCATCGGGCGAAAACCGGAGATACCAGATTTTGTCAAACCCTCTATCCCAGGTTTCATCATTGACACAGACATTAAATTCGCCTTCGGACACGTTGACGATGGCTGCAATTTTTTCGCCATCAGGGCTGACATAGGGTTCCTCGACCCATTTGAATCGATCTTCCCACTCGCTGAAATCGGCGATTTCCTTTTGGCCGGTTTCCCAATCCCATGTGACTTTTGGGTCCATTCTTTTCATCCTTTCATCGTTTCTAACGCCCGATGAGGCTTGTGGTGATCCGCAGCAGTTCTTCGGCATCGGGCGGTTTTTCGAGATATGCCTCCGGTGCCGGAATAGGATCCGGCGACCGGGCGGTTAGCATCTTTAAATAATGGGAGAATGTTTTTTTGGCGATGGCCGAAAGCATTATGATGGGTATACTTCGCAGCTTCTCATCGGCCTTAAGGTTTTGATACATTTGAACGCCCCCTTCTCCAGGCATCATCACATCCAGAATGACCAGATCGGGAGTTAGGGCTTTGGCCTTGCGAATGCCTTCGCTCCCATCCCTTGTTATCACCGTCTCATACCCGCTTGTTTGAAGAAGGGTGGAAATGAAGATTCTCATATCCAATTCATCATCGACGATGAGAATCGTTTTTTTCAGGGCAGAAATCACCGGCTACAGATCCGCAACTTTATCGGGATGATTTACGCTGGCGACAGGACATGCGGCCCGCAAAACCACCTGCTCCACGGTGCTCCCAAGGGTGGCATCCTCAAGGTTCACTTCGCGGGTGTGATGGGCCATTACAATGAGATCTCCCTGGCGTTCACGGGCAAATTTTAAAATTTCAACATAGGGCGTCCCTTCTCGAATTTCGATGTCATAATTGTCAAATCCATTCATTTTAGGCACATAGTGTTCTTGCATCCTTTTTTTGGCATCCGCTATTTTCACCTCTATTTCCTCTTGCTGCATTACCGGGCCGCTGCCCTCCGTGGCAATATCGCAGGCATGAAACATATGCAGTTTTGCCCCCACTTCGTTTGCCAGTTTATAGGCCCAGCGGTGAGCGTAATCCGCAGCCTTGGAAAAATCGGTGCCGAAAATAATATTGGAAAACAGCTTCCAGCATGTGGTACACGGCCGGCTGATGATGACAACCGGGCAACGCGCGGCCTTGGCGACCTTCTGCATCGTGCTTCCGACAACATTTCGATAGCGTGCCGCAGCCGCATCTTCTTCCTGTCGCGTGTGAGCGCCCATGATGATGAGATCCACATTTTCTTTACGGGCTTTCCTGAGGATTTCCCGATGAGGAACCCCCACGGTGGCTTCGATGACCGAATTTTCACTATCTTCTAACAAGGTACCGTAAGTGTTGCGCATTTCTTCCTTGACCCATTCCTGATAATCCGGATCAAACTCCTCAGTTTCACCGGTGGCGAGATCCGTTATAAATGGACTGTAGCCCCGGGTGGGAAGACCCAGAACATGGAACACATAGAGTTTGGCATCCCATTTCAGCTCAAGGTCAAACGCTACCTTGGCGGCATTGTGGCATGTCGGGGATGCGGTGGTTGCAAATAAAATTTTATTAAACATGAGTCACCTCCTTATTTCGCATTGCTGCGGGGTTGCATGAAAGCTGAGTTGCCATGCGACCCCATCGATAAATTCAAACAGCGTAATCACGGTATCGAATTCGAATTCGTCAAGGCTGTCTCCAAAAACACGATGTTTCAGCTTTCCAAGTTTTAAAGGCACGTCTAAAAGTGTTTCGACCTGTCTGTTTGTGATCTCTTGTCTCGCATTGCCGTTGACACCCAAAAAGGTGTTGTAAATTTCGAGACGTTTTTCAGGATATCCTATCATTTCAATTGTTTTGCCGAATTCCAGATATTCGATGTCTTCGCAGCCGTAAGCGCCACCGGGATTTGCACGGTACTGTTCTTGATAGGTGGGTAAAAAATCATTCAACTGCGTGAGCAGGGCGTATTTTTCAAGCATCTCAAAATAGCTTCTTAACCGGTATCCGTCTTCTAAAACGAGTTGGAAGCCAAGGAATTTCAACGCTACGATTTTCTGTGATTTTCCGGCTAAAATAATTGCTCCATCCTTGCCAAGCGTTACGCGATTCATCGGTTATCCTAATTTAAAGTCGGTTTTACAGTTAATCCTGTATCGGCGATTGAAGCGTTTAAGCAGCAATAAAGCATTTAGCATGCCAAAAATGGTATTTTTTAGCTTTAAAAAAATAAACATAATATTTTCAGATAATTAGATATGATGAAATTAGCAGCCGGGTTTTATTAAAAACAGACGGGATGTTGCAATTGTTAAACCTAAATGAAACGTTTGCTGCTTGGAATGACCGGAGGAAGACAAGCGATAGGGCATAAATATATTTTAATTACATATAGATATGAATATATATACATCATGTCAACATCATGGAGAAGGGGTGAAACAGAAATGCAACAAATTGCAACATTTGATGCATCCTTAATCGGCGGGGAACGGGGTGGAGATTTGGGTTTACATCGTAATGCCGTGGCGCTTCATTTTGCGCCAAAGGGTGGTGCGGTTGATATTGAGGGCTTGAGCGGTTTTTTTGCGATTCCAATTATGTTTTTTGAGGATTGACTCAATTGCCACCTTTTCATTCGATTCGATCTGGTGAAGCAGACCCTCGGCTTTGACCTCTGCGCGAGCGGGTTGATTTTGGACATTCTTCTGAAGCATCAGTGGCAGGTGATTTCGTTCGATGGTATTGCCTTGGCAAAGAATCAGCGCATGCTCAATAATGTTTTCCAGTTCTCGGATACTCCCGGGATAATCGTGATTCAAGAGGATTTCCATCGCATCCTCTGAAATGTTATCCACCTTGGCGTCGCGGGTGGTGCAGAGGCGTTTTAAAATATGAGAAATCAAGAGCGGAATATCGCCCTTTCTCTCTTTTAAAGAGGGCAATTCGAGACGCATGACATTTAGGCGATAAAAAAGATCTTCGCGAAATCGTTTTTCTTGTACCAGCTGTTCCAATCCCAGGTTGGTTGCTGAAATGATGCGGATGTCGACTTTGGTGGGGCGCCGGCTCCCTAAAGGATAAAAATCTTTATCTTCTAAAACCCGCAGGAGCTTGGCTTGAAGTGATAATGGCAGATCTCCGATTTCATCAAGAAAAATCGTACCCCCATCTGCCTCTTGAAAACGACCCGGTTTGTCCTTATCGGCTCCCGTAAATGCGCCCTTCACATAACCGAACATCTCCGATTCAAGGAGATTGTCCGGCAAAGCCGCACAGTTGACTTTTACCAGGGGCTTTGCGCTACGATGGCTGGCCGTATGGATCACTTTGGCGAGAATATCTTTACCGGTACCGGTGGGCCCTTCAATCAGTACCGTTGCATCACTGGCGGCAATCACCGGTACAACTTCAAAAATCTTTTGCATGGCAGGATCTTGGCCGACCATATCATAAAAGGTATAATGATCTTTGATGGCACTATTGAGCTGATAGATCAACGAAAGATCGGATATGGTGGCCAACCCGCCGACGATTCGTTCTTCTTCGTTTTTAAGTGCCATATAGTTGGCACGGATCGGAAGGACATCTCCTTTTTTAGTGATGATCTGTCCATCTCTGCCGGAACGCGGCTCCCCATCACTTATGGTTTCATCCAACAAAAAAAGATCATTAGCGGCGGTTTTCCCAAAGACAGCCGTATAGGTTTTCCCAAGGACCTCTCCCCGTTTAAAGCCGGTAATTCTTTCGACCATCGTGTTGAAAAATGTGATATGGCCACCCCGATCAACCGTCAGAACACCGATGTCGAGATTGTCCAAAATTATTTTTAAACGACGGTCATCGTGCCTGACACGTTCGATAAGATCTTTAAAGGTTGAAAGATCCTGGAAAACCTCGATACATCCCAGAAGCTCACTGCTCGATGAATAAATCGGAGAAATGATACGGGTAATACTGTGTTTTTGCTGGCCTTGATCAGTGAGTTCGAAGGCATGGCCTTCTGTCTTACCGCCCGCTGCGACGATTTCCTGGAAGCGACATTCCGCGCCACAAGGAAAATCTTGAAAGGTCTGGTAGCAATATTTTCCGATAACCGCTGATTCTTCCTGGCCGGTGATTAATTCGGCCGAGCGGTTCATGGAAAGAATCCGCCGGGTGGGTGATAAATAGATAATCCCCACGGAGAAATGATCGAAAATGCGGCCGAATTGATGCTGTTTTAATAAAATATCGTCCACAAATCTTTACCCGCCAACCGCCTCACCGAACACCTTTTCCGGAAGCCTTATGCGAAAGGTCGATCCGGTCCCTTTTTGTGATTCAACGTCGATAGTGCCGCCGTGTTGGTCGATGATTTTCTTGGTTATCATAAGGCCAATCCCGGTCCCGTTGGTCCCTTTGGTGCTGAAGAAATTTTGGAATAGTTTGGATCTGGTTTCTGCATCCATCCCCGTCCCATTGTCTGAAACCTGATACTCAACCCCCCATCCGTCAACTGCGATGGTTCGAACCACAACAGTCTTAACCTCTCTTCCCGGATCGTTTTCGATACAGGCATCAAGGGCGTTGGAAACAAGATTGAGAAGCGCGCGCTGAATCAAATCAGGATCAAAATAGATTGACTTGAGATTCCGGTCCAAATCCATCTCAAGAATTAGGCCATGCTCAATGGCTTTCGACGTCATCAGTTCGACAATTTCTTGGATCGGGGCATTGGGATCACACAAACAGCAATTAATATCGGCAAGCTTAGTGTAATTGAGAAGATCGAGCGAAAGATTTGCAATTTTCTCCACGTTGCCTTTTACCATACGCCAACCCTGCATGAGATATTCCTGGTTATCGAGCTCAATCCCTTTCTCAAGCACAAACGCACCGCCTTTTAAACCGCCGGCCACATTTTTTATGGCGTGCGACAGTCCCGCAATGGATTGTCCAACGGCGGCCATTCTTTCAGATTCAATGAGTTTCTCGGTTTTTTCCTTTACCATTTGTTCCAGATTCTGAGTGTAATTACGCACCAGTTCACGCATGGCAATTCGCTCTTGAGCCCTTTGAAGTGCAATTTCGAGCACTTCATCATTGATCGGTTTGGTTATAAAATCAGTGGCTTCAAATTTGAGGCTCTCTATGGCCAAATCGATGTCACCATGCCCGGTAATGATAATGACCTCGGTGTCGGGGCTCTCCTGCTTTATCTTCTGGAGCAGTTGGATACCGTCCATGCCCGGCATTTTGATGTCGGTCAGAACGATGGCCGGCGTTTCCCGTCTAAAGATTTGTAGCGCCGTCTCCCCGTCTTCTGCTGTATGAACGGAATATCCCAGGTCTCTCAAAGAGATACTTAAAACCTTGCGAATGCCAACCTCATCATCTGCCAGAAGTATTGTTTTCTTGATCATATGCATCCTGTAGGGGGAGTCTGATGATAAAGCTGGCACCGTTGTTTTCGATGGATGCCGCTTGTATGCTGCCACCACATTCTTTGATAATATTATAGCTTATAGAAAGGCCGAGTCCGGTTCCCTGGCCGGCATTTTTAGTCGTGAAGAAGGGTTCAAATATTTTTTCCAGGTTGGCTTTGGGTATCCCCATGCCGGTGTCGGTTATTTCAGTTATAACCTCCTCCTTATTGGTACGGGTTCTGAGGGTTATTTTTTTTATTTCCGGTCCGGGTTTCTGTGAGTTCCAGCGGTCATCAATCGCATCCCGCGCATTGACAAGCAGATTGATAAACACTTGTTCAATACGGCTGGGATCGGCCTTGATCATGGGAAGATTCGGATCAAGATCCCATTCGATTTCGATCCCTTTCAACCTTAACTGCTGACCCAATATTTCCAGTGCCCTTTCGAGGGTTTCATTCAATTGAACCATTTCCATGGCATGGTCGGATTTGCGCCCAAACTGCCTCATATGATTGATAATTTTTGTGGCCCGGTCGACATGGCTGTCTATTTCGCCGGCCATCGTAAAAAGGATTTCATTCTCTATCGGCTCACTTTTTTTAATTTTTTTCATAAAAAAACTGCTGGCCGTTTTAATGACCGAAAGGGGTTGGTTCAGCTCATGCGCTATTCCGGTGGCCATCTCTCCGAGCGTTGCCATTTTGCCGGCCTGGATTAATTGCTGTTCGGCTTCAAGCCACTTTGTAATATCGTTCGTGGTGGCCACAAGCACCGGCTGTCCCCGGTATTCGAAAGGCGAGATTCGAATATTGACAAAAAGATGTTTACCAGCGTTATTAATATGTTTTGCTTGGTTTAGGGGTTTGGTATCCCTAATCGTTTTTTCGTATTGCTCTTTGGGTTGATCTGCAAATAGATCCAGAAAAGACATTTTTACGATTTCAGCCTTGGTGTAGCCGTAAAGCGTCCTCGCATTTACGTTACAGTCAAGGATTTCTAATGTGTCGGCATCCAGAATAAAGGCAGGGCTGGGCAAATTATTGAAAATTTCATAATAGTTTTGCTGTGACTTAACCAACTCCTCTTCGAGTTCTTTTAGGGAGGTAATATCTAAATTCATTTCCATGGCGGCTATGATTTCGCCGTTGGCGTTTTTTATGGGGGTCGTTTTAACGATCCAGTGTTTCGGCGTGCCGCCTTTATCACTCCCTGTCTCCTCACTGACATGCGACCGCCCGTCTTTGAAGGTCATTTCAACAGGGCAGATTTCACACTTAAACTCCCGCCCCTTATAGGCCCGATAGCAATAGTCACCCGGGATTGGATGAAACTTATCCTCAAATTGCTGATTGTATTGGATCAGCCTATAATCCCTGTCCTGGACGGTGATAATACACGGCACAAGCTCAAAAAGGGTCTGATAGTTATCCCGTTTTGTATCAAGCTCTGTCTGATTTTGGGCGATTCTTTGTTTCATCTGGTTAATGGCCCGGGAGAGATCGCCGAATTCGTCCTTGCACGCATTCCCGACGATAATAGGGTGTTCATTAATGGCATTCTTGCGGACCTCTTCGGTCATTTTTTGGATAGGGTTCCTGACGAACCGCTGCAAAAAGAAAATGATCACACTCAAGGTAATCCCGAATACACAAAGCGAATAAGCAACCAGCTGTTTGGCCGGAGATTGAGTTGCCGGCCCCCTGTTCACCTCGGTCGCCGCGCCCTTTATCGCCTGAACTTGGATTTGCTTTTGAGAACTGGCGGTCAAATAGATCAGGACCGATAATCCCAACAACAAAGTCAATCCTGTCGGCAGGAGGATTTTGAAAAAAAGGCTGTCGTAAATTTTAAGGAGTCGATTGATCATTTTCAGTGATATATCAGCATTTAAGACTTTAGAAGTATCTTTATCAAACGTATTAATTCATTGGCGTCGGGAGGTTTTTCCATATAGGCTTCGGGCTCATGTATCGGGGCGCTTTTTTGAGGGCTTAACATTTTAAGCGTATGAAAAAACGTTTTTCTGGCAATGGCCGACAGCATGATGATCGGGATGTGTGAAAGCCGCGCATCGGTTTTAAACTGGTGATACGTTTGGATGCCGTCTTCAATTTTGGGCATCATAAGGTCGAGAATAACCAAAGCGGGCTGCGTCGATCTCACCTTTTTTAACGCTTCACTTCCATTTTCGACTGCAATCGGCTTAAAACCGCTGGTTTCTAGCACTGTTGAGACAAAAATCCGCATATCCAGTTCATCGTCGACCACCAGTATGGTTTTATTTTCCATATTTATTTCATCCCCTATCAGTTGTTCCTTTTTTCATAATCTTAGATAAAGATCAATAATAACGTCCATAGCGGCAGGGAAACGTCAAAGTCAACTCAAGCTGATTCAGATAGAAGCGATTTGCATTCCCGAATACGGTACCGAACTGTGCGGTTCTGGGTTCAGCGTTCCAGGTTCAAAGGTATTAGCATCTCGAAATTACGAATGATACAATCTAATATTCCATCTGACTTTTTTCACCCATTTATGGCGGCATATGGGGCAGGGAGGTAGAGATAAAAGAATCAGCAAGCATTTATTTTGACCTCTCATTAGAAGACAAAATTCCAGGAAATGAACTTTCACTCGTGACCTGGGAAGATGACAGATAGTACATTTTTACATCTATTCATTCTACCACGGGGGAAGCTGTCCTTGATAAGCTTGTTTTTAAGGAAAGCAACTTTTTCTTTCTGCCTCCATTGAATTTATTTTCTGCCCGCCCATTTGAAGTTCCCGGCAAAAAGCCAATTGGGTTTTTAGCTGTGCTAGTTTCTATTTGATTACGTAAGTTGGTTACGGTATTAATTCATAATGTAGCAATAGCTATGACGAGACAGGAACGAAACATTAAATGAATACAACTATTCCGGATTTCATGGCTTTGGGAATTGGCTCTACACTCTACAGCGATGAGGGTTTCGGTGTACAGGTGGTTAAAAATTGGAAGGGCTTTATGAATTCCCGGATAATGTATCCATAGTCGACTGGTTAGTTGGACACCATGTCCAAAACGTTATCGAAACATTTCTCCTTTCAATCAGTTTTGGAATGGATTTTGTGTCGGCCTCTCGTTGTTATTTTGGCCGGTTCGGCGGTTACTCTATTTTTTGCCCTCCACATACCCGCCCTTTCCTTTCATACGTCGATATATGATCTGATAATTGAGGATCTCCCCGATGCAACGCGCTACGATATTTTTAAAGCCGAATTTGGTTCTGATGAAATTATCCGAGTTGTTGTGAAAGCTGATAATATATTTGAGAAAGCAACCTTCAGAAAAATAGACAGCCTGTCTGAAGCTCTGGCCGGATTAAAAGGGGTAAGGCGTGTTATCAGTTTACCCGAAATTAAGCGGGCCGTGGACATCGCCGGCAAGTGGAACATACCGGATTTCATGAAACGGGTGGCTCCGGTCGAATTGTTTCGCAAAAACCTTATTTCAAGAGACCACAAAGTCACTGCAATTACCCTGATACTTGATGATACTATTGAACAAGAAGGAGTCATCCGCGATGTTAATCATATCATTGCCAGGGAATCCTACGAACTGTCGCTGTATCAGATCGGCATGCCATTGGTTTCACAGGCACTTGCCAGCTATACGGTAAAGGATTTTTTACGACTTCCTCCCTTGACGATGTTGCTGATTGCGTTGTTGCTGTTTGTGCTTTTCCGGAACTTTGTGTGTATGCTTCTCCCTCTCATGTGCGTTTCGGTTGCACTCATTTGGACATTCGGTCTGTTGTCTCTGATCCGGATTCCTTTGTCGCTATTAACCATGATTGTGCCTGTTTTTCTTATCGCCGTGGGAACCGCCTATTGCCTTCATATCATTTCAGAATACACAACCCGCTCGCAACACGCAGCTTCCAAGGTAAACGTGGTCATGGCAACTTTTTCCAGAACAGCCCTCCCCTGCACCCTTGCGGTTTTCACCACAATTATTGGGTTAGGCTCCCTTTTTGTCAACCGCATTCAGGCGATCCATGAGTTCGCGCTTTTTACCTGCTTTGGGATGTTCAGCTTGCTGATTATAATACTTACCGTTTTGCCGGCAGTCCTTGTATTGGTGCCCAAGCCCAATAAAAAGGAGCCTCGAATTGGCCGTCTCGATAATTTTATTGAAAAGTTTCTGGATTTGATTGTGAACCTAAATCTGCACCATCAGAAAAGAACTCTGTCGCTCATTGGAATTTTGATCATAATTGCCGTAGCCGGTGTCTTTTTGATAAAGATAGAGACCAATCCGGTCGGGTATTTTAAGGAAGGAACCCTTGTAAAACAAAACTTTCACGATATTTACCAAGATCTGTCCGGCAGCTTCCCCATCAACGTGGTTTTGGATGGCCGGGATGCCTATTATTTTGAGGATGCCCAGCATATTGCGGCCCTAAAAGGTTTTCAGGACTATCTTGAAACGCTTCCAAAAGTGGACAAAACTATCTCCTTCGCCGACTATGTGATGCTCGTCAATTATGCCCTCAACCATTATGATCCAACCCATTACACCCTTCCCGAAGAGGATTTTGAAGTCCGGATGGCTATAAATAATTATAAGGTCATGCTGGGGGAGGATTTATTTTCTAGTTTTATGACTCCGCAACTCAATCGAACCAACATTCTTCTCTTGACCCACATGTCGAGTTCCAGAGAATTTCTCGAAGCCAAAGCCAGTATTCTGGCGTACGCCCGGCATCATTTTCCGAAGATGCTGAAATGCGAGGTTACCGGATTCGGCATAGCGGTCTCTGCCAGCAGCCATCTGCTGACTGTGGATCAGGTCAAAAGTATTTCCATCAGTTTGATACTTATCTTTTGTATTATGCTGTTGATGTTTCTCTCGGCCAAAGTCGGACTGATAGCGTTGCTTCCAAATTTTTTCCCGATAATTATGAATTTTGGTTTAATGGGGTGGTTGGGCATTCGACTTTCGATGGTGACAAGCCTCATTGCCAGTATCGCTATCGGATTGGCCATCGGTGATACCATCCATTATTTATACCGCTACAATCATGAGTTTAAGAAAGATTTAAACAAGGATAGAGCGTTAAGAGACACTATAAAAAAAATAGGTAAACCGATAACGTTCACCACCATCACCATAAGTATCGGTTTTTCTCTATTATTATTTTCTCATTTTAAACCCACCGCCATTTTTGGATTTTTGATGGTCCTGACCATGATGGCTGCGCTCATTGGCGCTTTGATCATTCTTCCCTCGCTGATGCTGCACGTTGAACTCGTAACGGCTTGGGACCTTGTCAAAATAATGCCAACCATGAGTGGCATGTCAGCCGGTGTTGCCCATGAACTGATACAACCCTTGACTGCCATTAAAACAGGAAGCGACTTCCTAAGTAGAAAGTTCTCTCAAAAAGGGGAGATTACACATGAGCAAATATCTCACATCCTCCAAATAATCAGCCATCAGGCCGATAGGGCATCCGAGATCGTCAATCGCCTGAGAAGAATTGGAGAGCACTCTGGTTCTGCAAGAAAACAGGTAAACATTACCGATCCAATCAAAGATGTAATTGCGATTGTAAGATACCAGCTAAGTCTTGATAAGATAGAAATCCGACTTGATTTGGATGAAAGCCTTCCGCTCATATCGGGCCACAAAAACCGGCTGAGACAGATCATTTACAATTTGGTTATCAATGCCGGTGAAGCTATTGCCAAATATAAAAAAACCGTTGAAGACGACCGAAATCACGTGATCCAAATTCGTGCTTTTAAGGAAGGCAACCAAGTGGTGGTCACGGTTTCGGATACCGGAATCGGCCTATCGAAATATGCCAAAGAAAAGATTTTTGAGCCGTTTTTTACAACCAAAGAAGTGGAAAAAGGCCTGGGACTTGGATTATCTATCACCTATGGGGTTGTAAAAGATTATGGTGGGGTGATTGAAATCCAAAGCAAAGAAGGTCAGGGAGCAACATTTATGCTGTATTTTCCGTGCGTGGAATCATAAAAGCGGAAAGTACGACTACATACCGTTAATACGACAAACGATGATTTGGTACATTTTTGGTTCGCTGTTCTTTACCGGATTTAAATGCATCGGCTGCGGCAACTGTGTCACGGCCCTGTCCCTATGGTGCCCGCTACCGCGATCCTGTACGGCGGATTGCCGAGAAATGTGATGTTTGCGCCCATCGCCTAAAGCGGGATGAACAGCCGGCCTGTGATGAAACCTGCCCCACCAAGGCCCGTATTTTTGTTGACTGAAATGATTTCCAATCTTAGGTGAAGCGTCGAAATGGGTTATGATCTTTCCATATCCTTGGCTTTCAATAGGTATTCAATATCCTGCAAGTCCTTCACGTTTTCTTTTCTGATCTTTTTCGTTTTAATGAGATCCTCGATACACGGTATGCGAAAGAAGATATCCTGTTCAGGATCTTCCCTAACAGTCGCATTTTCATAACACGATTTGAATTCAATCAGGTCTCCGTCGATATTACGGACAGTCTTGTGAAAAAAAAGGTCGATTTTCCTGGGTCCGGCGTACACCTGGATAATGGGTTTTAAACTATCTTCCGGTTCGGAAAGGCTACAGCCCTTTTCAACAAAATAGGAGAGCGCTCTCGACCTGTCCGCTACGTCCACCCAGAAGTCCGAATCGGCGGTTAACACCGGTGCCCCGTAAAGGACGACAGCCCTTCGTCCGATGATGAGGTATCTTATCCCCATACGGTTGAAGTCGTATATGATATCAAAAAAGCCTAACTCGACTTCCGGTTCCATGGATCCCCGAATTTTTTGATGTAATTCCTGAAGGCAATCCATTCTTCTTCAACATAACGAAGTCTCTCGCAAGGGGAGAACCTCATGAAATGAATCAGCTCCTTTTCTATCTCCTCCCTTCTCTCAGGAGGTATCTCTTCAACACTTTTCGGATAGTGTATTTCCATTATGGCAAAGCCCTGGTTTTCAAAGCAGTCGTCCGAGATGAGAGAGGTTCGGCGCATCGACTGCCAGGGGATCTTATCTGCTCATTTACGGCATTTTTAACCTATGCCAACCAAATTTTCAAGTAAATTCAAGGAGAAGACATTGCTTTTTCGGTGCGTGTCAAAGGGAAATTGCGAACTGTTTATCGGCTTCAGCCGCGATCCAACATATCGGGGGGTCAGTTAAACGGAGACGATATTCATCCGGGTAACGGAAGCGGGCTTTATTGCCAATATTAATTTGTGAAGTGGAATCGAATGGTTAGGGGAGTTGAAATGGTCAGATCAACCCTCCGGCGGCCATGATATCGGGGACGGTGTCCTCTTTGCCGATGGCCATGATGTGAACCCCGGGGCACATTTTTTCTTCTTTTATGCGCCGGATCATACGCCCGGCGATCTGGATGCCTTTTGAAAGCGCCTCTCCCTTGGGGGCGGACGCCATTTCATCGATTAAATCTTGCGGTACGTTGACGCCGGCGATATTTTTATTCATGAATCGAGCCATGGGTGCCGAGGTCAGCAGTATGATCCCGGCCAAGATTTTTGCCTTAAATTTTGAGGCATATTCCATAAACTCTTTAAATCGATCCAGATCGTAGACCGCTTGGGTTTGAATGAATTCTGCTCCAGCTTCGATCTTTTTTTCGAATTTTATCAATTGGGGCTCAAGCGGATCGGCTTCGGGGGTAACGATGGCACCGGCACAAAAAGCCACTTCCCCATCCAATTGATTGCCACCCAGATCCTTGCCTTTTTCTAGAATCCGGATCGTCTCCAATAACTGGCTAGAGTCGAGATCAAAGACACTTTTGGCTTCCTTGTGATCGCCCAAAATAATTGAATCCCCGGTTAGGCAAAGGACATTGTGAATATCTCTTGAAGCGGCAAATAAAAGATCCGCCTGCAGGGCCAAGCGGTTGCGATCGCGACAGGTCATCTGCAAAATGACTTCACCGCCCATCTCTTTAACCAGAAGGGCGCCCCCCAATGATGGGTATCGCATCACCGAGCTTTGATGATCGGTGATATTCACGGCATCGACGTGATCTATGAGCAGTTCGATATGGTGTTTCATTTTTTCGAGATTCGTTCCTTTAGGAGGTGCGACCTCGCTGGTCACGACAAATTTTTCGGAGTTGAGGGCTTCTTTAAATTTGGAAACCATCGGGTAAGATCCTTTCCATTTCGATATTAAGCCGGCAATAGAAATTTGCCCGGTTTCGGTTCGCCTTGATGATTGCGAGGCTTCTGGTATTTGTGCATCGCATCGAGCCGGTCCAGTTCTTTTAAGCGGTTATAGATCAGGGTCCAGACACAGTCCTTGTTCACATCGATTTCACACATGCCATGGTTTGTGCCCCCGCAGGGGCCATTTACCAATCCTTTGTGACAGTTGGTCACCGGGCAAATACCGCCGGTTTCTCCGATGATGCAGGTTCCACATTGGGTGCAGATTTCATCGAACCGGCCAAGACCGGTTTCTTTACCGATAAACAGTGTATCAAGGGCCGGTATGACCATTTTCTTTAGCTGCCGGGCGATGGTTTGTACACCAAAGGCACAGGTCATGATAAGGAGCGTGTCGGCCTGTTCAATTTGTTCACCAAATTCGTCTAAAATCTCAGATGTTAAATTATCGCAGGCGACGGGAACGACCGTATGGCCGGTGATCAGTTTGCCCTTTTTTGACAATTTTTCCGTCATCTGCTTTACTTCGGGCTCACCCCCCGTCCGGGTCAGGGTTACGCATGTCCCGCAACCCACAATAAAGACTCGATTGAGTCCATCCAACAACCGATCAATTTCTTCTTCTGACTTTTGGTGAGTGATGGATCTGATCATTTTGAAACTATCTCCTTTTCCAGATCGCAGCGCAGGCATCGCTTGGCCTCACGATGGGCCTGGTTTTTGGAAAATCCTTTTTCAACTTCACGAAAATCACGAACCCTTTCGTCCGGTTTCTCAATGGCGGCTTCGACCCGGGGTTCATCTTGTGTGGTTTCTTGATCCAAAGCCAATCCGGCGTTCGAGCTGAAGGCGGTCTTTTCATCCATGATCTCCACACGCGTGGCGTCTTTTTGTAAATATTTATTGATCGCAACGGCGGCCCTCCTTCCCGAGGCAATGGCTTTGATCACCGTGCTGGGCCCTGTGATAAAGTCACCCCCCGAGAAGATACCCGGGATGTTTGTGGCCAACGTATTTTCTTCCACCTCGAGGCCTCCCCATAGCGATCGTTCGATCTGGCCATCTTTAGATAAAAAGGAACTGTCCGGTGCCTGGCCGATGGCAATAATGATTGCGTCGGTATCGACCATCTGAACCACGTCTTCATCAACACTCAAACGGGAACGGCCGTTTTCATCCCAAATGGTTTGGCTGCGCACAAACTCCATGCCCTCGACCTTGTTGTTCTGATGCATGATCTGTTTGGGCGCCCACATGGTGTTGATGGGAATGCCTTCTTCGATTGTTTCTATAATTTCCTGCTCCCAGGCGGGCATTTCTTCAATTGTTCGGCGGTAGTATATCTGGACATCTTCGGCACCGAGTCTAAGAGCGGTCCGGGCAACGTCGAAAGCGACATTCCCTCCCCCGATCACGAGCACCTTGCCCTGCAACTCGATTTCTTGGCCGGTTCGGACCTGCATGAGGAACTGAAGGCCATTATAGAGTCCTTCAGGATTTTCTTCTTCTCCCGGTATACGCAGACGCAGACTCGATTGGGCACCGGCGGCAATAAAAACCGCACTGAAGCCTTCCTGCATCAGATCATTAACCGTGTGTTTGGCGTCAATGGGCGAGTTATAATGGATTGTCGCGCCGCAACTTTCGATATAGTTTATTTCAGCTTCAATCACGCTACGGGGCAGACGGAATTCGGGCACGGCGATTCCGAGCATTCCGCCGGCAAGCGCTTGAGACTCGAAAACCTCAACAGGGTAGCCCATCTGGGCTAAATAATAGGCGCAGGTTAATCCGGCCGGCCCCGCACCGGCGATGGCAACCCGTTGTGGATGGGTGACAGGGAAGGATTTGTGTGCTGATTGGATATGATCAAAATACCAATCGGTTGCAAAGCGCTTGAGCAGCCGTATGGCAACGGGCGCATCGAGTTCACCCCGACGGCATTTGTATTCACAGGGATGCACGCAGATACGACCGCATACGGCCGGAAACGGGTTTCTTTCGCGGATGATCTCAACCGCCTTTTCATATTCCCCTTCGGCAATGGCAGCGACATAGTTGGGCACATCGATACCCGCCGGACAGGCGTGCTGGCAGGCGGAAATAACCATTGAATCACACATGGCGCCGGCGCAACGCTGTTCGAGAATGTGATCTTCATATTCCTTGACAAAATATTTCAAGGTCGAAAGCGCAGGTTTGGCACAAGTCTGCCCGAGGCCGCAAAGAGAGGCCTCGGTGATGGTCTGCCCGATTTCTTTAATCGTTTCGAGATCGTCAAGCTTCCCCCGGCCCTGGGTAATGCGGGTCAAAATTTCTAAAAGCTGGGTTGTCCCCAGGCGACAAGGGGCGCATTTGCCGCACGATTCGGACTGCGTGAAGCCGAGAAAAAAGCGGGCGATTTCAACCATACAGTTGTTTTCATCCATCACGACCATTCCGCCCGATCCCATGATGGCGCCGATTCGTTGCAAGCTATCGTAATCGATGGGTAGATTTACAAATTGTGCCGGAACACACCCCCCTGACGGTCCCCCCATCTGGACGGCTTTAAATTTCCGACCCCCGGGAATTCCGCCGCCGATATCAAAAACGACCTCCTTAATCGTAACGCCGATGGGGACTTCAACCAGACCGGTATTGTTCACCTTGCCTGTTAAAGAGAAGATTTTGGTGCCTTTGCTTTCGGCGGTACCCAGTTCACCATACCATTTAGCGCCGTTGTTGATGATCAGGGGGATATTGGCCCATGTTTCAACATTGTTGATATTGGTCGGTTTACCATCCAATCCGGATTGGGCCGGAAACGGCGGGCGGGATCGGGGCATTCCGCGCTGGCCCTCGACCGAGGCCATTAGGGCCGTTTCTTCGCCACACACAAATGCACCGGCACCCATATTCAAAAAAGGACTGAAATTAAATCCGGTTCCAAGGATATTGTCGCCGATGAGCCCCAGCTCCTCCATCTGGTCGATGGCGATCTGCAGGTGTTCCACGGCCAGAGGATATTCTTCACGCACGTAAATGATGCCGTAATCCGCCCCGATGGCGTAGGCCCCGATGAGCATTCCCTCCAGGACCGAGTGCGGGTCACCCTCCAAAACCGCGCGATCCATAAAAGCACCGGGATCCCCCTCATCGGCATTGCAGACGATATACTTGGGACGGCCTTCGGCCTGGCGTGTAAACTTCCATTTCAAACCGGTCGAAAACCCGGCGCCCCCCCTGCCTCTCAGTTTGGCGGCCGTGACTCCGGCGATCACTTCTTCGGGTGTCATTCGTGTCAGGGCTTTGACCAGAGAGCGGTATCCGCCGCCGGCAATATACTCCTCGATGCGTGTGGGATCGATACGCCCACAATTGGCCAGAACGCGCCGGACCTGTTTGCCGAAAAAAGGGATATCCTTCTCATGTTTAATCAATTTCTTTGTTTTCGGATCGGTATATAAAAGTCGCTTGACCGGATTGCCTTGCATAAGGGTTTCGGCGATGATGTCCGGCACATCCTGGGGGTCAACACGGTTGTAAAAGATATTTTCAGGTTCGATCGCCATAACCGGTCCGTTTTCACAAAAGCCGCGGCAGCCGGTCTTCTTTATTTCGAGCTTATCTTTCAGCCCAAGATCGGCGGTCTGCTGCTCCAGGGCATCAATGATTTTTAAAGCCCCACCGGCACGACAACCGGTTGTGCAGCAGATCTTGATGGTCGGCTTTTCCGGGTCCTGCGCGCTGAGGATTTCCTGTCGAAAGGCCTCCAGATGAGAGGGTGTTTTGAGTTTCTGTAAGCTCAAATTTTTTCCTTTAGGGTGACTCTTCCTCCGAAGAACCACGGCCGTATTCGGTAAGCGTGGTGGACACTTTTGGCGGAGATAATTTACCAAAATAGGTTTTATTGACCATCATGGTCGGCGCCAAAGCACAGGCCCCCAGACACGCCGCCGTTTCAAGCGTAAAGCGGTAATCAGGCGTTGTTTGGCCTTCATCAATATTGAGCTCTTTGCGCATCAATCTCAGGATACTACGGCTTCCCTTCACGTGACAGGCGGTTCCGCGGCAAACCTTGACGACAAATTTCCCTTTGGGTTCGAGCGAGAATCCGGAATAAAAGGTGATCACCCCTTGAACCTGAGACGCAAACAGATTCAGTGCGGCTGCAATCGGTTCAATCGATTCGGGAGGGATGTACCCGCATTCTTCTTGAATTTCCTGAAGGAGATAAATGAGTCCCCATTTGCGGTGTTGGTGCTTTTTGATAATTGCGGTGAGTTTTTCTTTACTGATTTCGGGTTGATCCATAGCGAATTCCTGACTTTAAATCCTTTCGATGCGAACCTGACAACTCTTCCAGCCATCCGTGTCCGGGTCCGCCAGATCGTTTAAGCCAATGAGGTCCAGGACGTCATTTGAGCCGATCGCCAAAGGCACAAAAAGCTGCCCCGGGCGGATTGCGGGTTTTATTTTCAGGATTCTCTTCAAATCCCCGGCCGGCGAAACAAGATTAATGCTATCGCCGTCAACCAAATTTAGCTGTTCGGCATCTTCAGCCGAGATCTCGATATATCCGGTTTGATCGAATTCCTGGATGCGCTCGGAGGCAGCCGTGCGGGTTCCGCATCCCAAATGATGGCGCAATGATCCGATAATCGCGGTAAAGGGGTATTTGGGGTCCAAAGGCGTTTCAATGGTTGAAACGACGGGCGCAAAGGTGATCAGTTCGTTTTCATTTTGGGGATTATGGGTCGATTCCGGATGGGTGGGATTTATCCAACAGGCCCCCTCACCGTTCAAATCGGCGTACATGGGAACCAGTTGACGGATTTCGGCACGAATTTTTTCAACCGAAGCGTACGATTCAGCATAACTCAACTTTGTCGAAAGAAGATCGAGGACTTCCCAATCGGCTTTGGCTTTACCGGGTGGTGGCACAACCGGCCGAAACGTTTGAATCCTCCCCTCCATGTTGGTAAAGGATCCTTCTTTTTCGCTGAAAGCGGCACCCGCAAGAACGGCATCCGCAATTTGGGTGGTTTCATTGTGGAGGATATCCTGTACAACCAGAAATTCTAATTTTTCCAGGGCCTTTTGAACCCTTTCGGATTGCGGCAGTGCGCGAAGCGGATTTTCACCCATCACATAGAGGCCCTTTAATTGACCTTTCTCAACCGCTTCGATCATTTCGATGAGGTTGAATCCCGGTGTCGGGGAAAGTTTCGTCTCCCATTTTTGCTCCCACACTTTTGTGGCTCCTTTTTTGTGAAGGGGGAGGCGCCCCGGGAAGAGATGGGGAGCCGATCCCATATCGTGGGCCCCCATCTGGTTATTTTCTTTTGCGAGCAGATAAAAACTGCTACCGGGCGTGCCGAGGTTGTCGGTGCCGAGCGCACCGAGGTTGCCGGCCATCAGGGCCAGGTTGAGAAGCGCCTCAAGGGTATACAGTCCATACCGCTGCTGCAGGATCCCGTTGCCGATCACAAATGCGGTTTTGTTTTGGCCAATTAAATCGGTCGCCGCTTGCAGTTGGTCTTTATTTAATCCCGTCAACCGCTGGATCCGCTCAAGATCGAGGGTCGAAAGGCTGTATCGGAAAAGACTGAATCCCTTCGTATGCCGATCGATGAAAGACGCATCATAGGCCCCTTTTTCGAGCAACTGCGCCGCCAGAGCGTTAATCATTTCCAGATCGCCCTGGGGTTTTAGCGGGAGCCACAGGGATGCAAAGGGCACCAAATCGGTTTTGCGCGGGTCGACGACAATCATCGGGATACCGCTCCGGGCGGCTCTTTTGAGATAATAACCTGCCACCGGTAGGGAATGATTGGGATCGGCCCCGAAGACACAAATGACTTCCGCCGTTTCAAGTTCGGCCAGGCGATTCACACGGCAACGGCCGGCGGTCTTTTTTTCCAGGGCCGACAGCAGGTGCTGTCCATAGGCGTATCCGCCGTTTTCCACATTATTGGTCCCAAAAATGACACGGGCAATTTTCTGTAAAAGATAATTCTCTTCATTGGTGCATTTTGAAGAGCCGAGAAAAGCGATGCTCTGGGGACCGTTTTCATTTTTAATCGTCATAAGACGGTTGGCCACAAGTGCTATCGCTTCATCCCATGATGCGGGTACAAATTCATCCTTTCGGTTTCCGTTTTTACGAATGAGCGGACCGATCAGCCGGTGCGCATTATTGAGGAAATCGTGGGCAAAGTGTCCACGGACACATAAAGTAGCGTTATTGACGCTATCGGATTGGTGGGAAGGATTGACCTCGATGATTTTGCGATCCACAACGCCGAGGGATAGACGGCAACCGATGCCGCAAAATCCGCAAATCGAAAACGATTCATACGCCGGGCTACCCACATAACGATTGTTTTTAAGGGATAAGGCGCCGGTGGGACAAATCGACACACACGTTCCGCAGAAGGTGCAGATAGATTGCTCCAAACCCATATCATGCGCGGTGGCCGGTCGTGATTTAAAGCCACGCAGATTATAATCGATAGCCCCTACCACAACGAGTTCGTGGTCGGCCCGGATGCATTTGCCGCAAAGGATACATTTGCTGAGGTCTCTGATGATAAACGGGTTGGCCTGTTCCAGGGGTTTAGGATTGGGCATGGCATAAAGGTTGGCGTCGCCAAGACCCATCTGAGAGGCGACCATTCGCAACCGGCACCGGTTTCCCTTATTACAGACCAGGCAAGATTCAGGATGTTCGGCCATCATGAGGCGGGCGATATTGCGTCGATGCTGTAAAATCCGAGCGGTTGTGGTTTGAATCCGCATATCGGATACCGCCGGACTGACACAGGAAGCCATTAGGCGCCCGGTTTTTTCGTCTTCCACCAGACACAGGCGACAGGCGCCCAACGGTTTGAGATCCGGGTGGGAGCAGAGGGTCGGTATTTTTACCCCGGATTGCTGGGCGGCCTCTAAAATGGTAGTTCCGGCCTCGCAAATGATTCTTTTTTCATCAATGGTTAGTGTGATGTTTTCCAAAATCGACTCACGATTTGTAAAAGGGAACTCGCGCAGCGCGCTATTTTAATTTTGCGGCATCCAGATAGTATCTCAGTTTTTCTTCGGCGCCGATGGTGATGATATGAACCCCCTGGCACAGATCCTTGAGGCCGTTGACCGTATCGGCGAAGATTTCGATACTGGCTTTCTGTTTATCGGGTGCTTTGGCGATTTTCTGTATGATCCATTCGGGGACCAGACCGGGTTTCAAATGACGATTTAAAAAACGGGCCATTCCGGCAGTCCGCAAAATCATCACCTCGGCTATCACGGCAATGCCAAAGGTTTGGGCCTGTTTTAAAAATTTGGCAAACTTGTCCAGATCGAATACCGGCGTTGTCAGGAAAAAACCGGTTCCGATCTTGATCATCTCTTCCATCTCCTTTAGTTCCAGTTCAGGGACTTTTTTGCCCCAATCGGATTCCACACCCGAACCCAAAAGGAATTCGGGTTGAGAGGAGAGTGCTTTGCCATCCACCGTTTGTCCCTCACGGATATGCTCAAGCACCGACTGTAGCTTTCCGGCATCGACATGGAAAAACATCATTTCCTGGAGGCTGTCTCCGGTAATCCGGTAATCCTCGGTAAACACCAGCAGATTATCGACCCCGGCGTCGTGGGCATTGAGGAGATCTTTCTGCAGTTGCAGACGATTCTTATCGCGGGTCGTGGTTTGGTAAATCGGTTCGAGGCGGTTTTGATTCAAAAGCTCACATGTTTTAACCGTATCTCCGACAACCCCCTCCAGCTCCACTTCCGACAATGAAATTCCGTGAACGCGTCCTTTTATGGCGCTCAAGCTTTTGACGAGATCCTCCGGTTCCTGGTCGATGGGTGTCTGGACTTCCGAGGTAACAACGAATTGCTTTTTTGTTAAGGCTTCTTTGAGTTTCATGGGACCTTCTCTATTCAGAACTCACAAATTAACGGTTCAAATTGTTAGAACCTTTGAACTCTGAACCCCTGAACGGTTATTTTAGGACAGCCCCAGCAGACGAGCGACTTCTTCCTTGAGCTGGGGCAACGGTAGCGGCTTTGAGTAGCAGACATCTGCGCCATGGGCCTTCATCTGGGCAAATTTTTCCTCATCCAAATACGCCGACAGAACCATAATTTTTGTATCTTGGGTCGCTGGATTTGATTTGATTTTTTCGCAGACCTCATACCCCTTTATATCCGGCATCATGATATCGAGGATGATGAGATGCGGCGCGAAGTGATTCACCTGGAGTCCGGCCTCAAACCCATCGGCCGCGGAGACAACTTCGAAATCGTGTTGCGTTTCTTCCAGGGCCTGCACGAGGGTTTCGACGATAATCGGGTCATCATCAACCACCAGAATTTTCTTGCGAGTCTCCTTCGGGGTGACTTCGGGAATCGGGATCCCCTGTTTCTTCATAAACGCTTCCAGGTCCAAGCGGTTAATCCGACGATGCCCCCCGACGGTTTTGTAAGCTTTGATATGGCCGGATTCAATCCAGTTGATGATGGTTTTGGAAGAAACATTGCAATATTGACTGGCCTTGAAAACGGTTAGTACGTCTTCCATGAAATCGCCTTCCCTTTTTCTATTATTATAGCTATTCTAATTATTATAGTTTATATATGAGTGTCAAGCTTTTTTATAGATTAGGCATAAAAATTATTATTAATCTATGATATCAATAGATTAAAGTTAGAATCAAAGAAGGTTTGGTGAAATACAGCAATTATGTTTATTTTAGTTATTATAGAATTAAAGAATCAGGGAGGGATCTACCGCAAGGTGCTGGTATCAAATTCAAAACGTGTTTGGATCTTTGGAAAAAGGCAAGGTGATGGTAAAGGTTGTTCCCTCGTCCACCCCGCTGCTGACTTGAATATCACCCTCATGATCTTTGATAAATCCATAACAAACCGAGAGGCCCAGGCCGACGTCTTTAACGCTGTCTTTGGTGGTAAAAAAGCTGTCGAAGATTTTATGAAGGTGTTCGGTTTGAATGCCGATTCCGGTGTCTGTGATTTCAATCAGAATCTCATCTTTCTCGGCGGCGGTCGTGACCGTCAGGGTTCCGCCATCCGGCATGGCATCTTGGGCATTGGCGATCAAGTTGAGAAAAACCTGGCGCAGCTGATTCTTAGATGCCCTGACTTTATTCAGATTCGGTGCCAAAGAAGAAACGATTTGGATATTGTTTTCACTCAAAAGCTTTTCATGCAGCATTAAGAGTTCTTCAAGGATTGAATTAATATTGACGGCTTGCTTTTCCTCCTGGTCCGGTTTTGAAAAGGATAACATCTTGTGCAATAATTCGCTGAGCCTGACCGTCTCCGAAAGAGCCATATCCAGCACTTTGCGGCGTCGATTCTGAGGGCTGATCTCGGTTTTCAATAATTCCAGGGTGTTCATAATGCCATAAAGCGGATTGTTGAGTTCATGGGCGATGTGTGAAGTCAAGCGGCCCATAGCGGCCAGCTTTTCGGACTGCAACAGCTGTTCCTGGGTGTGTCGCAGGGTGCGCTCCATTTCCAATCGTTCTTTCAGGTCGACGAATGATCCCACCGATGCGGTTTCATTTCCATTTGCATCGTAAATGATGGTAGCTGAAAGGTTTCCTTCCACCACCTCCCCGTCGCGTCGAACATAAACCATGGGAAAGGATCGTAATTTGCCTACGCCCCCATGCTCCGGGCTGCGTAAGCGTTGCATGATTGTTTGAGCCATCCCTTCCGGATAAACCTGGGTGATGTGCATTTTGCCGAGCACTTCTTCGGCCTTGTATCCCAGCGTTTCAACAGCGGCACGATTCCAGATGATGATATTGCCTTTGATATCGGCGGCCATGATCGCATTGGGAGAGCTTTGGACCAGCATGTTCAAAAAATCGTAGGCTTCCAATATCTGTTTTTCCATCAATTTTCTCTGGGTTTGATCGACATTGATCCCTTCATACCCGATAACTTCGCCGTGTCGATCGTATCGGGCATGACCGGTGAGCAATACGGGAATGATATGATCATCTTTGCGCTTGAATTCGACTTCGTAGTCGATCACACGTCCGTCGCGCGCGATCATTTCCCGAAATTTTTGACGGTCCTCGGGTCTAACATACAGATCATGCGTGATGTCGATATTCAGAAATTCTTCTTTGCTGGAGTAGCCCAGCATTTCAAGCAAGGCCGGATTGACATCTAGAAATTTACCTTCTTTGCTGCTGATGAAAACACCACAGCCCACATGCTCAAAAAGGCTTATAAAATCCATTTTTGAAACCCGAAGCTGTTCTTCCGGTTCATGCTGTTGAGGCGTGGCCTCATTTTTGGGGTCGGCGTTCATTTTGCGTGTCTCCCTATCTTTTTCCACATAATTTTTTGACCCTTCTCGTTCAGGCAAGAAGCCATGCAGCGGGGACGGAATACAATGGCACGCGACCCTCCCATCGGCGAACGGCATCTTCCCGGCAGACAACGAGGCCTGCCAGCAGGGGTTTGTCGATAATGTCGGACAAGCCATACATTGTCCTGAAGTCAGACTGGGAGACCCGGGCGGTCATTTTACATTCAATAGCGATGAAGCCCTGTTCGCATTCGATCAGAAGGTCGATTTCTTTACCATCCAGGGTTCTAAGGTGAAAAAGATTGATGGACAGATCAGCGGCTTTGATCTGTTTGAATATTTCCGCTATGACGGCCGATTCCCACTCGAGACCGTCTATCACACCCCATCTGCGAAGGATGCCCCTACGAACCCCGGGATCGAGAAACACAACTTTCGGTTGTTTGGCAAGCCGCTTTTCAGGATTTCTGAAAAAGGCCGGCAACTGTAAAACCTGGTAGCTGAGTTCAAGATACCGCAAAAATTTTTTTGCAGTAGGTGAAGTGACCCCGGCCAGACGCCCCAGCTCAGTAAAATTGATCAATTTCGAGGTCCGTAATGCAATGGCTTGCTGAGCTCTCACAAAAGGCTCGAGATCGTTCAATCGGCCAAGATCCGATAGGTCTCTTTGGAGATAACTGGTGAAATAGTCCTCCAGCCACTTGCGCCGGTCCTCATCATCGAAATCGGCATGCGTCAACGCCGGCATCCCGCCCCTTTGCTCATAGTGCTCCCAATGCTGCTTGGCTACCGCATATCGCCCTTCAACCGAGACAATGCCTTCAACATACGCTTGCGGGTCTTTGGCGGGGGCCGAAGAAAGCCATTGGATCAGCCGGCTGGGCTGGGCTGCATCCGACCAGGCCGTGGTCATCAGTTCCGGCAAGGTGAGCGGATAGAGATGTTGAATGGCAGCGCGACCGGCAAGGGTTTCCCGAATGCCTTTTAGCAGCATGATCTGGCTAGACCCCAACAGCACATACCGAACATGAGAGTGCTGATCGTAACAGGCCTTGAGTGTTTCCATGAGGGACGGCAGTTTTTGAATCTCGTCAACTACCGCAATAGGATAGCGTGTGGCCCAGTCTTTGGCGGAAAGAAGGGAAAACTCCGGCCTAATCATGGGGTCATCCATGGAGATCAACGGATAGTCGGCAAATGCCGTTGAAGCAAGAGTGGTTTTGCCGGTCTGTCTGGCGCCGGTGATGACCAGAATCCTGCCCAGGCTTCTATTGTGTAGCTGAATGATACGATCTGTTATTAGCCTATTTTTTAAATTCATATTTTATATTTTACGCGAATATCAAAACATGTCAACATGATTTTTCAATTGAATCTGATACTAATCTTAGCGCAATTTTAAGCCTCCCATGAATATGCAAGTCTGAATCGAGGTATCACACCGATTTCGAATTGTTCCGGTGATACTCCCTAAATACAGCCTTGGGGCGAGGATTTATGGGTTCCCAAGTGACAGAAAGCATGTCTGCCCGCCATCGCTTTCGCTCAGGCGAGGCAAGCGGGGTTCAACGTTCAGGAGTCCAAATCACCACACAGTTCCGGCCGGCTCGTTTGGCTTCGTAAAGCGCTTCATCACTCCGCGCAAGTAAACTTTCCAGGGAATCCTTAGTATCAAAGTACTCGGAGATCCCGATGCTGACGGTGACAAAGAAACTTTGGCCGTTGCTCTCGAATTTTAATGCGGCTATGTCGGCCCGGAGACGTTCGGCAAGTATATGAGCGCCTTTGGAGCTGGTTTCCGGAAGAAGAAAGCAAAATTCCTCACCGCCATAACGCGTGCTTAAATCTGCGCCTCGAATCGATTGCTGACAAGCTTGCGCCACTGACACCAACACCCTGTCACCCACAGCGTGCCCATAGGTGTCGTTTACGCGCTTAAAATAATCGATGTCTATCATCAATGCTGAAAACGGGCGCATATTGCGGTTGGATAGCTGTAATAGTTTTTTGGCGGCCATATCGAAAAAGCGTCGCTTGGGAAGGCCTGTGAGAGGGTCGGTTGTGGAAAGCCTTTCAAGCTCCCGGCTCTTGATGTAAAGTTCGCGGCTTTTTTCTTCGGCGATTTTTTCAGCTTGCTTGCGGGCAAGTCGTTCGTGTTCGAGGCGCCGGCGGAGGAGAATGATTTCTTCACTCATAATAAATTTTGATATTTTTTGCAAATACAATTTGCATATGACCCATGGGATATCGAACGGCCATATGGGTGTTTCCCTGATGGATTCGTCTCTAAAAATGCATATTGGGTGCTGACTCCCATGCCAAAATAGCGTACTCCGCGTCATTTTGACGTGGTAGGATAGATACCATCGCTCCCAAATTCGGTGGCGGATAATATTTACCTCACCGCTCAGGCAAATTGCTGAAATATGTTTGCTGCACAGAATTCTGTGCAGCATGCACATATTATTGTGCAAAAAATCCAATGGATTTGTAGGAATAATTTAATAATCATGTGGTTATGCAATGGCATGATGTTTGCTTAGATACTTTGTGATCAGAATATGGAGATGGATCTCACAGGCGAGCAATAGACACGGATATTGGACAAAAGATAAATGACTTTTCATAACAGGAGAACTTAATGACCAAAGAAAACCGCACCATTCCCACTACCCGGATTATCCTGGATGAGGAAATATACCCCAGAGTTAGAGTCGATCCAAGACGCGTCTCCATGTTTGCCGAAAACATGCGCGATGGTTTTGAGATCGAGCCCATCGAGGTACAGATTCATCCGGATGATGATAATAAATACCGCATTCTTGATGGCGCCCATCGCTTAAATGCATACAGGGAAATCGGCGCAACCGATATACCGGCTGTGGCTGTAACCCTTGATGGTGTTGATCCGCTCCTCTATGCAGCCAAAAAGGCCATCGGCCCTCTTCAGCTAACAGAGACGGAGGCCCGCCAAACGGCCCGCAGGGCATATGAGAACAATCCCCGATTGACTTCTGTAGAAATCGGCCGGGCCATCGGACGATCAAGGCAGGCAGTAGATATTTATATTTCTGATTTGCGAGCAGCCAACGAGATGGATATCGATATAAAAATATTCCGAATGTTCCAGTTAGGGATTCCTCAGGAACGAATTGCCAGGTGCTTAGGTATCGTCCAAGCGACAATTCATAACCATTTATCAAAAATGCCAGAGTTGGCAATTCTGATAAATACCGATCTGAAACGCGGATTTACGGTTTCCCAGGTGGCGGGAAAACATGGTTGGCCCGAACCCCTGGTCTGGTCCATTGCGCTGGAAGGTAATAGCGATATAAATAAATTCAAGGCACTTAAATGGGGATTGCGGACATGGGATAAGTGGAACGCGAATGATTGTGACAAACGGTTCGGTGACGAGTGGCCCGGTCGCATCCCGGCCCAGATGATCGCACACATCCTCTATTATTTTTCCGATCAGGGTGATCTGATATTTGATCCCATGGCCGGCGGCGGGGTGGTGGCCGATACTTGTCTTGCATTCAACCGGAAATGCTGGAGCTTTGACATGGATGCTCGCCCGGATACACTGCCGGAGATTGAACCCCATTTCTGGGATATCGATAACATGAAATGGCCGGTTAAGGGTAAGACCAAGCCGGATTTGATCATTTTTGATCCACCCTATTTTAAGAAACAGGCCAAGAATTACGATTCCGAGGGCATCTCCGGGTTTTCAAAAGAGGACTATTTAAAATTTCTGGTAAACTTCTTTAAGCTGGCGCGCCAAAACGCCAAAAAGAGCACCAATATGGCATTTATTATGGCCGACTGGCGCGATTTCCAAGGCACTCCGGCCAGAGAGGAAATCCGGGCAAACGCAATCTTAATGAGGGAATACCTTGGGCTTCTGGATCAAAGCGGCTGGGAGGAAACCCATGTCATGCAGGCACCACTCTCCTCGGAGCGTTTTAAGGCAAATGTCGTATCGGCGATGCAAAAGAAAAAAATAATCGGTGTAACCAGCCGGTACGTCATCATTGCAGAGAAAAAACAGGTCGTTATGTAAATCCAAAAAAGGAGGTTTATTATGCGACTAATCGAGTGGGAAGTGGGTGAAAACGGGTACGAAGAGCAGACCGTAATCCCCAAGGAACAAAGGGGCTGGCCGCAGCCGAGGGTAACCTTCTTCTAACGTTTTTTCCAGGGCTTGCTTTTGGTGCTGATCGATTTGTTTGCGGTGGTAACAGTATTTGCCAATCCCGCATCACCATCAAAATCAGGCATTTCAAAACGTGCCGAATTTGTTCACCCGATTTTGTAAAAGCAAGCCAATTTAATTGACCTTCCTCTATATATCGGATATCTTCCCTGCCAAAACCCGATTTCGTGAGAACAAATGATGATTTGGGAATAAAGGCAAGGTCGTTTTAAACCGGAAAATACAACCAAAAGATTGAGGGGGAGAAAATACGAAATGAATAAAAAAATACTAATCGGACTCGGATTTGTGGTCTTTTTTTTAGTTCTGCTCTGGTCGGGAGCCTCATTTTATCCCGATTGGCTGTGGTTCAAAAACCTAAACTATTCACCCATTTTCTGGAAGATGGTTTTGAGCAAGTTCGGGCTTGGATCAGTCGTATGGCTGATTTTTATGTTTATGATGATCTTAAACCTCTATGTCGCCAATCGTTTTAAGCCGTCAGAGACAAAGGAAACCTCTTTAAAATATGAGGGGGGAACCCTTTTCCAACTGTCCCTTTCACCCAGAAATTTAAATGCCCTCATCGTGGGGTTTTTTCTAATTATCAGTTTTATGATTGCCACAAAGGGCGCCTACCGCTGGGATATGGTTCTGCTCTACATAAACCAGCAACCCTTTGGCAGCCTGGATCCCATTTTTAAGCGCGACATCGGTTTTTATGTGTATTCACTCCCCTTTTACATGTTTGTCCAAAAGGGGTTGTTAACCTTTTCTTTCTTTGCCATCGCGGTAACCGCCTGGTGGTATCTGAAAGACAGCGCCCTCAAGATCATCGATGAATTTACTCAAACGGAAGGCAAGCCGGTTTCATTATCTAAAGTCAATGTCGCAGCAAGCGCCCGAAACCACATGCTTTTCCTGGGCGGTATCATTGTTCTGCTCGTGGCCTGGGGGTATTATCTTAAAGTGTTCGGTCTCCTCTATTCCACCGAAGGCGCGGCCTTCGGTGCCGGCTACACGGATGTGCAGGTCAGGATCCTCTCCTATAGAATCCTGGCCCTCGTATCGCTGGGATGGGCGGCGATCTTTTTTTACAGCATCTTTAAATCCAAGCTAAAATTAATCCTGGTCAGCGGAGGAATCTGGTTTGCGGCCGTTTTGGTGTTTTGGAATTTATTGCCGTTAATGACTCAAAAATTTCTGGTAAAACCGAATGAACTGGTAAAAGAAGCGCCTTACATCGCCCACAATATTGATTATACGCGCAAGGCTTATGGCCTCAATAAAATAAAAGAGGTCGATTTTCAGGTGCGCGAGGAACTGCGCCCGGAGGATCTCAAGCGGCACAATACAACGATCCAGAACATCAGAATCTGGGATGAGCGCCCTTTGCTGCAAACCTATCGTCAGATCCAATCGATTCGGTTATATTACGATTTTAATAATGTCGATGTGGATCGTTATCTTATCGATAAGCAATACCGGCAGATCATGCTGGCCGCTCGCGAGCTGGCCGTCAACCAACTGCCGCCCCAGGCTAAAACCTGGGTCAACCGGCATCTTATCTATACCCATGGCTACGGGGTGGCCGCAAGCCCCGTCAATGAGGTGACCGACGAAGGCCTTCCGCAGCTCCTCATCAAAGACCTTCCGCCATCCTTTACAGCCGACCTGAGGATAGAGCGCCCGGAGATTTATTACGGCGAAAAAACAGATGAGTATGTCCTGGTCAAGACCAAAACCAAGGAATTTGATTATCCCAAGGGGGACAAAAACGTCTATACGATTTATCAAGGCCGGGGGGGTGTGCCCATCAAATCGTTTCTAAGAAGGGTTTTGTTCGCCTTTGAATTTTTGGATCCGCAAATACTCTTCACCAATTATATAGCCAAAGAGAGCCGCATCATGTTTAACCGGCGGATCGACTGGCGCACAAGAGCCATCGCCCCTTTTCTGGATTATGACGGCGATCCGTATATGGTGGTTTCCGACAAGAAGCTTTACTGGATTCAGGATGCCTACACCACCTCAAAAATGTATCCTTATTCGCGCCGCTCTTTTAAGCGCTTTAAGAACAAAACCCTGAATTACATCCGCAATTCGGTCAAGGTCATCATCGATGCCTATAATGGTGATGTCTCATTTTATATCGTAGATGAAAAGGATCCCATCGTTAAAACCTACGCCAGAATCTTCCCGGACCTGTTTAAACCTTTTGACGAGATGCCTGCCGATTTGAAAAAACACATCCGTTATCCCAAAGATCTGTTCAAAATACAGGTTGATACCTATAGAACCTATCATATGGACGATGTTCAGGTTTTTTACAATCAGGAGGATCTATGGGGGATTCCGGATGAGCTTTATGGCGACAGCCGGCAGGAAATGCAACCCTACTATATCATTTTAAAGCTGCCCGAAGAAGATAAAGAGGAGTTTCTGCTAATGCTCCCGTTTACACCGTCCAAGAAGGATAATATGATCGGCTGGCTGGCGGCCAGGAGCGATCTGCCCAACTACGGAAATCTGTTGGTTTACAAATTGCCCAAGGAGAAACTGGTCTATGGGCCGATGCAGATCGAGGCGCGGGTGGATCAGCAAACTGAAATTTCACGCGAATTGAGTTTGTGGGGGCAGAGGGGCTCCCGGGTTATCAGAGGGAACCTGTTGGCCATTCCGCTGGGCGGCGCATTTATTTATGTGGAACCGGTTTACCTGGAAGCAAAACAGGAGGAGGTTGCTCAACCCAGCGGCGCCCAGGCACAACCCAAATCTTTTGGAAAACCAAAGGGGCAGGGAACCCGGATGTCTCAGGCGGTGGACAAAACCAGATCAGCGGCCCTCCCGGAATTAAAAAGAGTGATTGTCGCCCTTGGCAATCGGGTTATCATGGAGGATAATCTTGATAAGGCCCTGAGCATGGCGCTGGGCGCGGTGGCATCAGCCAAAGAGGTGGCAACCCCCGCTAAGGCCGTAATCGCGGATGCGGACCATATGGGACAGATGGCCCTTCAGCACTATCAGAAAGCCAAAACCGCTTTGCGTCAGGGGAATTGGGCCGAATACGGCAAATCCCTGCAAGAATTGGAGAAGATTCTGATCGAGATGTCCAAAGCAGCAGAATGATTTAGCGATGAATTCATTTTCCGATGAGCTTCTGACAAATCCGGCCATCGAGAAATTTCTGGAACGATTCCGGAAGGGTGACATCCTGTGCTCTGAAGGAGATGACTCCAAGGACCTCTATTTTCTGGTCTCCGGCACTCTGGACATCATCAAGGGAAAAAGAAAGATCTCAGAGGTACATAAGAGCGGTGCTTCCATCGGAGAGATATCCTTTCTTTTGAAAACCAGGCGAACCGCAACCGTCAAGGCAAAAACCGATGGTCAGATTGTTCGCGTACCCAAAGAAAAAATCGATCAATTCCTCAGAGAAGTCCCTTCACTGGCCTGGAAAATATCCAAAGTGCTGGCGCGAAGACTGGACGAACGAACCAAGACGCTGCACGGACTGAGGGAATTTTGCGATCAGATGCCGGAAGCGGTTGTCGTGACCGATTCCGATGGGAAGGTGGTGGCCTGGAACAATCCGGCCGAGAATCTGTTTGGATGCGGCTGGGATCAAATGCATAACCGCCCGTTTGCCGAGGTCTATGAAGCCCCCGAAATTTTT
Source organism: uncultured Desulfobacteraceae bacterium (assembly GCA_964530095.1). Classification (GTDB taxonomy): domain Bacteria; phylum Desulfobacterota; class Desulfobacteria; order Desulfobacterales; family CAZHA01; genus CAZHAH01. The sequence continues at coordinate 71,981 of CAZHAH010000005.1, forward strand.
AACGCATTTATTGCGGAGGTAAAGTCAAAACACGCCGAGGGTGAAAGAGTTTTCAAGATCGAACATTGTGAGAAAGGCCCCCGGCACATTTCGACGAGCATCAAGGCGATTTACGATCAGGATTACAATTTCGCCGGCGTGCTTTCTTTGAGTCGGGATGCGACCGATACGGTAAAATTGAAACAGAAATATCGACGTGCGCGTCTCTGGTCGATTCCCATCATTTTGCTTCTGGCCTTTATCGCCGCAAGTATATTCCTGGTCTACCCTCATTTTACCAGTCAAACCCAAATCGCCGGGATCAGACAGCAAGCCCTGACGGATCAGATTGCCAAGGACTATTTTCTGGTCAAATCGATCCTGGCCAAGCCTTTCAGCGCCCACGACCGTGTGAGAATCACGCAACTGATGACGGAATTCTTCCAGATGCAGGGCAACGCCATGGCATACTATCCGGGGATAGTGCTTCTCGAAAAAGACAAAAAGGTTTTTGGCTACTATGCGCCGGATGCCGAGGGCTCAACGGGGAAGGCTTCGGGAGACACCTATACCGGAATCACGTTTGAGGGCAGCCAAGACTCGATTCATAAAATTCTAACGTTATATCGAGTCCACCCCGATTATCCCATGGGAAGACAGGAGATTGAAATCGCATTTGAACTCAGCAAGGGGGATCGATTTTTGGGCTGGCTGATTTTTCAATTGGATATGGATCGCCTGCAGCGCGAGTTTAAAGTCGATCTGGAAACGCTCAAAAAGATGCAAATTCAAAAACGGTGAACGGACCCATAACTTTTGATGGGACAGACTTCCTCCGCACCATCCTTTGCATGCGGACCACTGTCCGTTTTGGAACGCTGAGAAGGAGTTCTATGCTGGAAACATCGTAGAGAATCCGCCCAACGTGCAAACCCATGAACTTTGGAAGCCGTTTTAATGCCGCAAGGGTTTTTTAAGCCAAATATCCGATAATCATCGAAGCCTATAATAGCACTTAGCCGATCAGAGTTATCTCTTGCTTTCATGGTTGACACATATTCAGTGCGCCCTTATAATGTGCACACATAGAAAGGAGGTGTGCCATGCCCAACATTACCATTTCACTGGATGAAGACTTGCTGAAATCCGGAAGGCGTTATGCCCAAAAGCATCAGACATCGCTGAACGCCCTCATTCGAACATTACTTGAACAAAACGTTAGGTCTCAATCCAAAAACTGGCTTGAAGAATGTTTTCAGTTGATGGATCGAACGAACGTTAATTCTAAAGGACAACAGTGGCGGAGAGAGGAGCTGTACGATGTCTAAGATCTTCATCGATACAAACATCCTGGTATACAGTTTGGATAGATTTGATCCGGTCAAGCAGAAAAAATGCCGTTTACTTCTAAAAACGCTGACAGACGATTTCCAGGGGGTCATATCCACCCAAGTGATGCAGGAATTCTACGTGACAACAGTCAAAAAATTCGGCGCCGATCCCCTGCTCATTAAAGATATCCTGCATGCTTACGAACGATTTGAAACAGTCATCATTACACCTGATACGATTAGAGATGCCATCGATTGTAGTATCATCAACCAATTATCATTTTGGGATGCGCTGATTGTGGTAGCTGCCGAGAGCGCACGATGTGAAAAGCTTTGGTCCGAGGATTTAAATGACGGGCAGGTGATACGGGGCGTTCAAATTGAAAATCCGTTAAGATCATAAACGTGAAATAAATGGCGAAAACATTTACCTTTCCCTTAAGACCACCTTTAGGTTTTTATCCTTTCCACTTACACTATGCCAAAAAAAGATAATATTGAACAGGATGGTGTAACCCGGGCGCTTGACCTGCGGGGCATTGATCCCTCACCTTATCAGCATCGCAAGAACTTTGATTCTGACAAACTGAAGGAACTCGCAGCGAGCATCCAGCGGGATGGCTTAATTTCGCCGATTCTCGTGCGATCAGTAGGGAATCGTTTCGAGCTTATTGCCGGAGAACGCCGGTTTCGAGCCATCCGGGACCATACGCATAGGCTGACCATACGGGCCCGAATAGTAGAGGTTGATGACATCGAGGCACAGCGAATATCCGCTGCTGAA
>CAZHAH010000006.1:0-73543 GCA_964530095.1 uncultured Desulfobacteraceae bacterium
TTCAGCAGCGGATATTCGCTGTGCCTCGATGTCATCAACCTCTACTATTCGGGCCTGTATGGTCAGCGCTTGGAGACCAATTTGTCATCTATGAAGACATCACTGAGCAGAGACGTTTGGAAGATCAGCTCCGACAGGCTCAAAAGATGGAGGCCATCGGTACGCTTGCGGGGGGAATTGCCCATGACTTCAACAACATACTAGGCGCGATTATTGGTTATACGGAATTGACGCTTGAAGATATGACCGCAAATGAAAAAGCACGTCGTCGTCTTGAAAAAGTGCTTCAATCAGGCCTGCGTGCACGGGATCTGGTCAGTCAGATTCTCACCTTCAGCAGGCAAACGAAAAAAGAACGCAGAACCATAAGCATTTCTCCGATTATAAAAGAAGCCCTAAAGCTATTAAGGGCAACCCTACCCACCACCATTCAAATTCATCAGCACCTGGAAGCTGAAACAGATCTTATCGTTGGAGATCCTGTCCAGATCCACCAGGTTCTGATGAACCTTTGTACAAACGCCAAGCACGCCATGCGTCGGGAAGGCGGCACCCTGGAGGTGAGCCTGACAGAGGCAACCCTGCAATCAGAGGAATCCGCCGCTCTTTTTCATCTGGATCCGGGCCGTTTCCTCAAGCTCACTGTCAGTGATACAGGTCACGGTATAGCGCCTGATATTACCGAAAGAATTTTCGATCCTTATTTTACGACCAAAGAAAAAGGGGAAGGGACCGGTTTGGGCCTTTCGGTAGTGCACGGGATCGTCACAAAACATGGAGGTGCTATCAGGGCATCAAGCGAGGTGGGTAAAGGAACGTCCTTCCAAATATTTCTTCCGCAGTCAAAAGATTAGGGGGCAGCACAACAAAAAGCTGAGAAGCCTATTTTGAGGGGCAGCGAAAATATTTTATTGGTGGACGATGAAGAGCTTTTAACCGAAAGCTATGGTGAAATACTGGAAGGCCTCGGCTACCAGGTAGTGACCAAGACCAGCAGCAACGAGGCCCTGGAAACCTTCCGCGTGCATCCCGCAAGATTTGACCTGGTGCTTACCGACTATACCATGCCTGATATGACCGGGGTTCAGCTCGCGGAAGCGCTCTTGAAGGTCCGGCCCGGTATTCCAATCATCCTTTATAGTGGATTTACCGAGGATATTACCCCTCAAAAGGCGAAAAGCAAAGGTATCCGAAAAATGTTATCAAAGCCGCTTAACATACATTATCTTTCAGCAGTATTACGCAAATGTTTGGATTGAGGACGAAAAATGGCAAACATCTTGATCATCGATGACGATAAAATCATGTGTGATATGCTTTCAGAAATGGCCCATGAAATGGGTCATCGCTCACAGGACAGTCAAAGCCTAAAGGATGGACTGAAAAGGGCTGCTTCTGACACGTTTGACATCGCCTTTCTCGATGTCAGGATGCCGGATGGAAACGGGCTCGATGCCATTCCCGCGATAAAGGAGACACCATCATCTCCGGAAATTATCATCATTACCGGAATGGAAGATGCAGACGGTGCCGAACTGGCGATCAACAGTGGTGCGTGGGACTACATCGAAAAAGCGTCTTCCATCAAAGATATGCGGCTGTCACTGAAAAGGGCACTCGAGTACAGAGACCAAAAAAACATCCACAAAGCACCGGTAGTCCTTAACAGAAAGAGTATCCTCGGTCACAGCAAAAAAATAAACAGCTGTCTTAATCAGTTGGCCCAAGCCGCATTTAGCGCCGCAAACGTGTCTATTACAGGTGAAACCGGAACCGGGAAAGAACTCTTTGCAGAGGCCATACACCTCAACAGTATCCGCTCCGAAAAAGATTTTGTAGTGGTGGATTGTGCAGCTCTTCCCGCAACACTGGTCGAAAGCATGCTGTTCGGTTATGAAAAAGGGGCCTTTACCGGAGCAGATAGTCCAAAGCAAGGCCTAATCAAACAAGCGGACGGAGGGACACTTTTTCTGGACGAAGTGGGGGAACTTCCGATTTCGATCCAGAAGGCTTTTCTCAGGGTCCTTCAAGAACGCCGCTTTCGGCCTCTTGGAGGCAAGCGGGAAATAAAAAGTGATTTCAGGCTGGTTTCAGCTACAAACCGAGACCTTGATAAAAAGGTTCGAAAGGGTGAATTTCGGAAGGATCTTCTGTTTCGGCTGCAGACACTCAGCATTCATTTGCCGCCTCTGAGAGAACGTCCGCAGGATATAAGAGAGATAACCCGGTCTCATATGACAAAGATTTGTAAGCTTTCAAAAACGCCCGAAAAAGGATTTTCAGACGGTTTCTTTCAAGTTTTGCAAAGCTATCAATGGCCGGGAAATGTCCGCGAGTTGATCAATACCATCGAAAAAACAATCACCGAAGCCTCAAATGAGCCGGTTTTATTTGACAGGCACCTTCCAACCCATATCCGTGCCCAGGCAGCACGCAGGAAGATTGGTAAGAAGTCGCAACCGGTTCCCATTCAACCCGCAAGCTTACAGACCCGAGAACAACCGCCTAAAATTCGCGATTTTTTAGATTCCATGAGAGCTGAATATTTAAAGGAATTGATAGCCTATACAGATGGAAATGTGAATCAAGCCTGTGAAATCTCCGGATTGTCACGCGCCCATTTATATAAGGTGCTTAAGGCGCACAATCTATCAATGCTTCGGCAAGCAAACAAGAAAGTCTGATTTTTAAGACAATCCGATTTTTAAGACACGTATATGTAACCTCCTATATTTTTAGATATTTCCCACTTCACGGTCTTATTTTTAGGACAGTTTTCTTCTTCAACACCCCCACCCATCTTCTTTCCCTATTTATTATCTGATTTCAACTACCCGATATTACGAACAAAAGTAATTTGGCGTGAGTTTGGCACGACTCTTGTATCTCTGGAAAAGCGACATCGCCTGAAATGGGTATGGTAGATACTGGAGGTAAAAGCGTGAAAAACATTGTTCTATTTGTAAATGGAAAATGTGCGGCCGCGGGAAATCGGCTCCAAAAATCGATAGAATCGGTAGTTTCGGGTCAAGATCTTGAAATTCAAAGAAGCATCAAAGATCTTTCAAAAAGACTAAACCGGTTTCCAAGAAATATAGACCTGGCCGTGCTTTTCGCTGCGAGTAAAGATCAACTCTCGGAGTTACTTTCTCTACGAGAATTGCTTTATGATGTCCGCATCATACTTATTCTACCCGACAGAGGGCGAGAAACAATTTCGAAAGGCCATCTACTGCGGCCACGATTTTTGGGCTATGCCGATGGTGATCTCACAGATGTGATTGCGGTTTTGAGTAAAATGCTGGGGTGTTTGAACTATGAAAAAAGCAATCATGTGCCTCGGGATGGCCAAATCAAACAAGATGAAAGGGGGTGTTAAAATTCAATTCAAAATCAATAAATTGATGGGCAGTTGTGAATTGCCTGTCACAAAAAGCGATCAAAAAATAATCTATGGGAGGAATCTATTATGAAAAGAACTTTTATATTAATGGGTATGGCTATGTTTCTGTTGGCATGTTTTGGAATGGTATCTGCCAGTGAACAAGCGCCCCAGAAGGTGATCGATCTTGCCAAATCTAAATTGGTAAATCTGGGAACAGATCCGGTCATCGTCAAGGCGGTCAAAGCTGAAAATGCAAAGGCGAAGACGCTTGCCCAGATCCAAAAAATGGACAAGAAGTGGAGAGCGACTTCAGGCATTGCTGATTTTATGGCGGCCTTGATGGATTCTGAATGCGGCAAGCACTTGCAGGACATCCAGGGAAAAGCCTCATACTACGCCGAAATTTTTGTGATGGACAACCAAGGGGCCAATGTGGCCATGACCGATAAGACATCCGATTATTGGCAAGGCGATGAAGCCAAGTTCAAGGAATCTTATAAAGACAGTAAAGGCGCGCTTCACATCGGCGACGTTGAGTTCGACGACAGCGCCCAGTCCTATTTGGTCCAGGTATCTGTGCCGGTCAAGGACGGTGATAAGGTTATCGGTGCCATCACATTTGGCATTGATGTGGACAAAATAGAACTATAAAACAACGGGGGCTTTATCCCAAAAGCCCCCATTTTATTTTTCAACCCTAAATTTAGGGTTGAAGTAATTAAGAAGGAGTTCACATCTTATGAAATGGTATCGAGATTTAAAAATCGGGGTAAAGCTGGCATTGGGCTTCTCAATCATGATTCTTTTCATGGCGGTTATTGCCTTTTCCGGTTACAGGAGCATCAATGTTATCAACCAAAATTTGGAAGACATTTTTGCGGTAAGACTGCCCAGTATCGATTATTTGATTGAAGCCGACCGGGATCTTCAACAGCTGTTGGTAGCGGAACGATCCATGATATTTGCCAATTCAAAATCCGAATTGTTCAAGACCCTTTTGGATGACTACGAACAAAATCTGAAACAGTCTGACGAGCGCTGGGGAAAATACAAAGCATTGCCGGCAACAGCCGCAGAGGAGGCCATTATACCTCAATATGACAAGGCCCGGGGAGAATGGAAAATCATTTCCCGAAAAGTCGTAGATGGTCGCATCGCCGATACTCGGCGTGGACGCAGGGAAGCCCTCGATTTTACGCTGGGACCCGCCAAAGAAAAATTTGAAGAAATGCGGGATTATCTCGATAAATTGACTGTGCTCAATCTGGATTTCGCTAAAAAAGCCCACCACGAAGCTTCTGCGGTATATCAAGCGACCCTTTTTACCCTGCTTGGAATCAGCGCATTGGGTCTTTTAATCGGAATTTTTCTCATGTGGGCCAGCAGTCGAGGGGTTACCAGGCCCTTAAAGGCCGTTATCGAAGGGCTTTCCCAGGCCTCCGATCAGGTGTCTGCAGGTTCCGGTCAGATATCGTCCTCAAGCCAATCGCTGGCCGAAGGCGCATCAGAACAGGCGGCATCGATTGAGGAAACCTCTTCATCACTGGAAGAGATGTCCTCCATGACCAAGCAGAATGCGGAAAACGCCCATCATGCCGACAGTCTCATGAAAGAGGCCAATCAGGTGGTTGGCACAGCCAACGGGTCTATGGGTCAACTGACAACGTCCATGGAGGAAATCTCCAAGGCAAGCGAAGAGACCTCCAAAATAATTAAAACCATTGATGAAATAGCCTTCCAGACCAATCTGTTGGCTCTGAATGCGGCGGTTGAGGCGGTCCGAGCCGGAGAAGCCGGTGCCGGCTTTGCGGTGGTGGCCGACGAGGTCAGAAACCTGGCCATGCGTGCCGCTGATGCAGCCAAGAATACCGCAGAGCTGATTGAAGGAACAGGGAAGAAGGTAAAGGATGGCTCAGAACTGGTGAGTACAACCAATGAGGCCTTTAATCAAGTATCCGAAAGCGCTGCCAAGGTTGGAGAACTGGTCGCGGAAATTGCCGCCGCATCTAACGAACAGGCGCAGGGGATTGATCAGACAAATAAGGCCGTTGCCGAGATGGATAAAGTTGTCCAGCAAAACGCAGCCAATGCCGAAGAGTCAGCCAGTGCTTCTGAAGAGATGAGTGCCCAGGCCGAACATATGAAAGACATGGTCAATGAATTGGTTGCTTTAGTCGGGGGGGCCGCAAATGGAAAGGCTGCAGAAGGAAGACCCGTAACCCATACCGTGGAGGCGACAGCCCAGCAGGTGATTCCGGTTCATAAAAAGAAAGCAAGGACAAAAAATCTGACTATTCATAAACCAAAAGAAGTGACGCCTGATCAGATTATTCCGATGGATGATGAGGATTTCAAGAATTTCTAAAATGAACCTTATAAGAAGCCATCTCAAATATACATTTTTCACTTTTGGTTTACCATTCTTGAACCCTAACTGAGCGAAAGTTCTTGAACCCTTTTTCCCTATGATAAGGAAAATCAATGAAAAACGGAATAAAAACTAAGCCCCGGCCGATTCGCACAAAACTCTACGTCTGGGGATTGGTGATGGTTTGGACGGGGTGTGTCGTTACGTCTCTGGCATGGATTAAGCCGCAGAAAATAAAGGGACCAGAAGAGGTTATCTCGATCCCAAACACGTCTTTCCGAGATATCGATCGGTCATTTGTTTATAGATTATCATTTACACACGGTTTTCTATGGCTCATCGGAATTTTGGGGATAGGACTTGGCAATTGGCACTTGAAGAAGCAAATCCAAGAGCGTAAACGCGCAGAGGAGGAAAAACGTCAGCGCCAAAAACTTCAGGGCGTCATCGAAATGGCCGGAGCGGTATGCCACAAACTCAATCAACCCTTGCAAGCCGTTTACGGATATTCCGAACTCGCCTTAATGGAAGTGCCAACAGAGGATAAACTGTATGATAAGATTGTCAATATTAGCAGACAAGTTGATAAAATGGGTGAAATCACCCGCAAACTTGGGGAGATCACAAGACAAGAAAAAGAAATGTGCATTGGAGACAGCATATGATCCAACAAAATGAGATCGTCATGCTTTTGCTTGGCATAGGCGTTTTGGTTTTCATAACTGGAAATCATCAACAACTAAAGCGGCTTCCATTTTCGCGTATTCTTATCACCGGATTCTGCACCCTTCTGGCAGGTTGGATTCTAACTGTGCTCGAGGGTTTCTTTTTCAAGGCGGTTTTAAACTTTTTTGAACACATCTGTTATGCCGCAAGTTCAATTTTGGTAGCCACATGGTCTTGGAAGGTATTCGGCCGAAGAAAGGAGGCCGGCTGATGCATCCTGTAGTGGCTTTTGATATTATTTCTTTATTGGCCTCACTGGCGGCCCTGTTTGCCATCTCGAAAGGCTGGGGACAAACTTTTCAGCGCAGTACCATGTTTTTGTACGCAGGTCTTCTCGCTTTGACGATTTTCTACAGTTTCTGTCTATTGGTGGAATGGGCCGGAATAACAAATGCCCTCATACAATAGAAGACTACACCGGAGCCGTGCTGCCGATGGGGTGGGCCTTTGTTTTTTACGGATTTTTGCAGGAAATAACGAGCAATGATCTACGCAAAAGTGAAGAACGTCTCAACCTGGCGATTGAAGGCGCTAACGACGGAATATGGGATTTTTATCCTCAAACCGGTCAAGTGCATTACAGTCCCCGCTGGTTCACCATGCTCGGATATGAACCGGATGAGTTTTCCGATACATACGAAACATGGAAAACCCTTTTAAACCCATATGATATGCCTAAGGCCGAAGAAATCGTAAAACGGTTCCTTGAAAATGGAGAAGAAAGGTATTCTTCCGAGTTTCGCATGCAGGCCAAAGATGGTCAATGGCGATGGATCAATGCCAGAGGCAAGGTGGTAGAACGGGATGAAGAAGGCAACGTTAAGAGAATGATTGGGACCCATTCGGATATCACCGAAAGGAAGCGGACCGAGGAGTCGTTGCGCAAGAGCGAAGAACGGTATCGACTCCTGGTGGAGAGGATGAATGACGGCCTAATAGTCACAGACGCTAATGGTGCATTCACCTATATCAACCGCAAGATGTCTGAAATAATCGGTCTCTCTAGCGACAGGGCTATCGGATTGCAGGTTAGCGAATTTGTGGATGAGAGCAATCAGAAAATACTGAAAGCGCAACTCGCTAAGCGAAGGAAGGGCGTCAAAAAGGCCTATGAGCTCGTTTTTACCCGCAAAGATGGCGTCAAAATTCCCGCCATCGTTTCACCCGAACCACTCATTGACGATGGAGGCCGTTACAAGGGCGCTTTCGCAGTGATCACCGAAATTACCGAGCTGAAACAGGCCGAGAAGGAACTAAAAGACTACCAGGAACATCTTGAAGACCTGGTCAAACAGCGAACCTCTGAATTGCAAGCGGTCAATCAAGAGCTGGAGGAGAAAAACCAACAACTTGAGGAAGCGATAGGACGTGCCCAAAATTTGACCGCCGAAGCCGAGGCCGCCAACCTGTCCAAAAGCGAGTTCGTCGCCCGAATGAGCCATGAGATCAGAACCCCCATGAATGCCATTTTGGGTATGACCGAGCTTTTGACAGAAACGGAAATTTCTCCCGAACAGAGGGACTATCTAAAGACCCTAAGCTCCTCGGGGGAATTTTTGCTTTCAACCATAAACGACATCCTTGATTTTTCCAAGATAGAAGCCAACCAGATCGAGCTCGAGGAAATCGCCTTTGACGTTTGCGATCTGGTCGAGGATATATCCAGGATTCTGGCGGTTCGGGCCCACGAAAAGCAGTTGGAGATGGCCTGCCGCATCGCCCCTGAAATTGACCACTACCGCCTGGGGGACCCCACTCGACTCAGGCAAGTATTGTTCAACCTGTTGGGCAACGCCATCAAGTTTACCGACCAAGGCGATGTGGAGCTGAATGTAGAGCTAGAAGTGCTTCCGGGACAAAACCAGCAAGACCCGGAGCTTCTTGAATTTCGGGTGCGTGACACCGGAGTTGGTATCGCACCGGAGAATATGGAATTGGTTTTTGAGAGTTTCACTCAGGCCGACACCTCCACCACGCGTCAGTTCGGGGGCACCGGTCTTGGGTTAGCCATTTGCAAGCAGCTCGTGGAATTGATGGGTGGCCGGATATGGATCGAGAGCGAACTTGGCCGGGGGACCACATTTTTTTTCACAGCGCGGTTACCGTGTACAGACCAGGTACCGCAAACTTCATCTACTTGTGAGGCCGATCTGAAGAAACTCAAAGTTCTGGTGGTGGATGACAATGCCACCAACCGCCGGGTGGCCAGTGAATACCTTTTAGGATGGGGCGCTGAGGTGAGTACGGCCAAAAGCGGTGGTCAGGCCCTCGAAGAACTAGCCCGCGCCCAAAAGGGCGACAAACCGTATGAGCTGGTGCTGCTCGATATCAACATGCCCGGCATGGATGGCTTTGAAGTTGCCGAGCATATAAAGTCGTTGTTCACTGAGCCGAAGCCGGCCGTGGTGATACTCACCTCAAGCGACAGTTCCGGGGATAAGGCTCGCTCCAGTGATCTGGGACTGGAAGGATATCTGGGCAAACCCATCATACGCGCTGATTTACTGCAAGGCATTCTGGCCGCCTTGGGCAAAGACGAAGTCGATAATAAAGGGGTGGACCGCGCCGGTCGGACTAAAAAGATGTCCCTGCCTCCGTTGCGATTGCTTCTGGCTGAAGACATCGATGCAAACCGTAAAGTGATAAGCCGGTTCCTTAAGCAAACACCCGTGGCGGTCGAGATGGCCGAAGATGGACAACAGGCTTTAGAAAAATATATCGGCGGGCGCTTCGATGTCGTATTGATGGACATTCAGATGCCGGTGATGGATGGATTTGAGGCCACAAGGGCCATTCGGGCCTGGGAAAAAGAAAACAAGGCCCCGCATATTCCTATCGTGGCGCTAACGGCGCATGCCTTTGAGGAGCAGCGGCAGCAGTGTTTTGAGGCTGGCTGCAGCACTTTTCTATCAAAGCCGGTCAAGAAAAAGGATCTTTTAAACACCTTGGCCAATCTTTTCGCGGAAGCTGATTCAGGCCGCGAAAACATCTCTTTCACCGGGGGAGTGGCCGTTCTTACCGAAAATATTCCGGCCGGCGATGTTTCAAGTCAAGGAACCAATAGAGTACAAGTTGACGCTGATTTGGAGGATTTGGTACCCGATTTTTTCGCGGAAATAGAGGAAGATCTTGGGATCATGGAAAAGAGCCTGCAAAAGGCCGATTTTGAGACACCTCACCGGTTGGGCCACGGGCTCAAAGGCGCTGCCGGCAACTACGAGTTACACGATTTGACCAAAATCTTTTTGGCCATTGAGCAGGCCGCGAAGATGCAGAACGGGAATGCGATATTGGAGAATATGGATCGGGTTAAGGGTTATCTTAGGCGGTTGGAGATTGAATATGTGTAACAGGCGGAAGGCGCCCAAAAAATGATAGATCTTAAGCACTGTAAGGTCCTTTTGGTAGATGACATCAAAGCCAATATCAATATTCTATATAAAACCCTCAAAAATGAATACGATATTGAATACGAACAGGATGGCGAAAGCGCCTTAAAACATATCGAGTCTTTTCCGCCCGACCTGATTCTGCTTGATATCCTAATGCCGGGCATTGACGGTTATGAGGTATGCAAAAGGCTTAAAGCGAATAAACGCACCAAGAATGTCTCTGTGATTTTTATAACGTCAAAGAGTGAGGAAGGAGACGAATCCAAAGGGCTCGAACTGGGAGCGGTTGACTATATCACAAAACCTTTCAGCAAGCCTATCGTGCGTGCAAGGGTTAGAAATCACCTGATAATGAAGAAACAGCGTGATTTGCTTGAAAATCTTTCCAATCTGGACGGCTTAACAGGCATTCCCAACCGACGCAGTTTCGATATGCTGCTCAAAACAGAGTGGCAGCGAGCCCTACGTTCAGCGGTGCCTTTATCCTTGATCCTTATGGATTTAGATTTTTTCAAGAAATTCAATGACACCTACGGGCATGCCGCCGGTGATGACTGCCTCAAGCGGGTGGCTCAAACGCTTTCCAATTCCATGCAAAGGCCAACGGATTTTGTGGCCAGGTACGGTGGCGAGGAATTCGTGGCACTCCTTCCCGAAACAGATTCCGAGGGTACCTTAATAGTGGCCGACAAAATGCGAAATGATATTGAGGCCCTCCAGATTGAGCATTCATCCTCAGCCGCCGCCAAGCAGGTAACCCTACGACTGTCGTTCCAACCCCAAACGCGGCGCCGTTGATGCTGATTGAAGCTGCCGACAAGGCGCTTTATGAGGCCAAAGAGAAAGGACGTAACCGGCTAAACCGCATTGTGATTTCAGATCAAGAAATAAGGGGAGCAAATCGAGTTCCATATATAGTTCCCATCCACGCCTAAATAATGAAACGACATGTAAAAAGCAAAGTGATGTTGGTAGATGATATTAGAGCGGATATCAATATCCTCTATCATGCGCTTAACGATGAGTATGAACTTGAATTCGCCTTGAACGGCGGAAGCGCCCTGGAACGGGTTGAATCCTGGCCGCCCGATCTAATTCTGCTTGATATCCTCATGCCGGGCATCGACGGTTATGAGGTATGCAAAAGGTTAAAAGCGGATAAGCAAACCGAGGATATTCCTGTTATTTTTATTACCTCAAAGGGTGCCGCAGAAGATGAATCCAAGGGGTTTCATCTGGGCGCAGTGGATTATATCACCAAGCCCTTCAGTTTGCCGATTATCAAGGCCAGAATACGCACGCATTTAAAAATTCAGAAATTGATTGACGAGCTTCGAGTAGCCCTGTCTGAGGTAAAGCGGCTGAGTGGGCTTTTGCCCATCTGTGCCAACTGCAAAAACATCCGTGACGATGAGGGGTGCTGGGAGTTTTTAGAAAAATATATTCAGGATCGTTCCGAGGTTCAGTTCAGTCATGGTATCTGCCCGGAATGCGTTAAAGTGCTCTATCCTGAAATTGGCCGTACGCTAATCGAGTCGAAACTCGATTAGATGTTATTCGTTATCTCAGCCCCCTCCAGTTAAGCCCTTAAATTGAAAAAATTCCAAGCACCAAATAACAAACAATATCCAAATTCCAATTTCCAATGATCCAAACGCGTTTTGAATTTGATTCATTGTATTTTGAGATTTGTTTGAGATTTGAGTTTTGCGATTTGGGATTTAAGCAATTCAATTTGCGTCACTTTTTGGTCTGTCAATGTCAATAATTCCACGAAATTCTTGCTATATTATTCCGCAAGGGTTCCATTTTTTCGATTCATAATTCGGGCTTCAATATTTGGTGATATGCAACTTGCTGTAATCCTGGGTATTGGAACGCTTGAGTATGATTGCGGAGTAATCTTATCTAGTGCCCATCCATAAATGGTCTTTTTTGCCTTGTACGGCGTTCTCCGCGGATTTCCGGTTGCGACGTACACTGAGTACGCCTCACCGCTAAGCCTTGTGCGGCCTTGTCCAACACCAAAAATCCGCATTTCTGAATGGGACACTGTCTAAATGGCACGTTTATTGCTCTACAACATTGTTGCACCATAATATTGTAATTTAGAATTTATTTGTAATTTGATGCTTGTAATTTGTTATTTGCGGCGTATGCCTTTTCAACAGCGCCGGTTTATCCGGATTTGGGTGGCATTCTTTCAAATAATAGACGATTAGTGTTAAGACTAACATGGCAATATCTTTAGAAAATCAACGCGCTCGACCTACCCCAGGGAGAACCACGTCCGACTCAAGTCTGAAAGCAACGGTTATCGACCAAACAGGCGCCGGAAAAACCAAAATCGGCACGATCCTGTGTAAAGAAGGCTATATCACGGGCACGCAGTTAGAGGATGCGCTGAATTATCAGAAGCGGAATCGAGGGCGGCTGGCAAGCATCCTGATCAGACTCGGCTATATTGATGATGAAACCATTGTCAACGCCTTAAGCCGGCTTCATAATTATCCGGCCATGGTAATATCGAAAGTCACCCCAGATCCGGCCGTGCTCCAACTGATGCCCTATGAGATGGCCAAGAAATATATGGCCTTCCCTGTAAAATATAAAAAGAAAGACCTCGTCGTCACTATGACGGAACCCACCGATACCACGGCGGCCTCCGATTTACAGAGTGAAGTAAAGTGTAATTTACAGATTTCCGTTTCCACTGAAAAGGATATCATTGAGGCCTATCGTAAATATTACAAAATTAGTGACGAAGAATATCAAAGCTTTTTTGCTGCCAAAGAGGATGTCGATGAAGATGCCTTTCCGGTCACGCATGTGGAGGATTTCGGCTCGTTGGTCTCTGAGGCAGTTGTCGGAATGGAATTGGCAGAGCCAAGCACCGACATGGAGAGTGATAAATACAATGCCGGGGATGCCCCGATTATTAAATTGGTAGACGGCATTTTGGTCAAGGCCATCAATGAAGGTGTCAGTGATATTCACATTGAACCATTTGAGAAACTGGTGCAGGTCAGATATCGGGTAGATGGGACGCTCTACCAATCCATGAATTTGCCGATTACGATCAAAAATGCGCTCACTTCCCGGATTAAAATACTGTCTGGATTGAACATAGCCGAACGGCGGGTCCCCCAGGATGGCCGCATCAAAATGCGGCTTGGCAAGACAAAAACGATCGATTTTCGTGTTTCCTCGCTACCCACCCTTTTCGGTGAAAGCATTGTTATGCGGATTCTGGATCAGTCTTCTCTGAATATCAATCTTTCAAAATTGGGGTTCGAGGGTAAAACCCTTGAGGCTTTGATGCGCTGTGTGACACGTCCTTACGGTTTGGTGCTGGTAACAGGCCCCACCGGAAGCGGTAAAACCACAACGCTTTATTCGATTCTCAATTTATTAAATAAGGTCGATATCAAAATCCTAACCGCCGAAGACCCGGTGGAATTCAATTTCAAGGGCATCAACCAAGTGATGGTAAAGGAAGAAGTCGGTATGACGTTTGCGGCGGCCTTAAAGTCATTTTTGCGGCAGGATCCGGATATCATCATGGTGGGCGAGATACGCGATATGGAAACGGCTGAAATTGCCATCAAGGCCGCCATGACAGGACACCTTGTGTTTAGTACGCTGCATACGAATGATTGCCCCTCAACTATCGGTCGGCTTATTGATATCGGGATACCCTCATACATGTTGGCTTCCGCGGTTACGATGATCCTATCACAGCGGTTGGCCAGAAAACTCTGTCCCAAGTGTAAGAGGCCGGTCAAGGATGTCGATCCCAAAGAGTTGGAAAATATAGGATTCCAAGCCGCTGATTTTGGAAAATTAGAAATCTACGGCCCCAAAGGATGCGAAGTCTGCAACGGCGCGGGCTACAAAGGGCGTGTGGGGCTCTACGAACTGATGGAGGTTACCGATGATGTGGCCAAAGCCATTAGTTCTAATGTTGCGGAAGATCAGCTGCGCAAAATCGCGATGCAGGAAGGGATGGTTACCCTTAGAGAAGCGGGCTTGGGAAAAGTGAGGCTGGGGACAACTTCTATGGAAGAGGTGGTAAAACGAACGGTCATTACAAAGGAAATGATGCCCTCATATCTCGTAAATCCCGATATCGAGCATTATGCCGATAAAGAAGTCATTTTCCGGGAAGGGGATCGAGACGCCGATATTTTCCGTCTGGTCCAAGGGTCTTTAGACATCTATAAACGCGGCCGCAAAATCGGCCAAGTCGTCACTCCCGGTGAATTTTTCGGAGAAAGGGCCGCAATTCGCGGTGCCCCTCGATCAACCACCGTCATTGCAAGGCGCAGATCGGTTATCTCACGCATCCCGGGAGAAAAATTACCGGAAATTATCGATAAATATCCCGAGGTTGCCAAACATCTTTTTGAAGTTATCGCGGCCAGATTGAATCGGTCTGAAAATGTTCTCATAAATTTATACAAAGAAAAAAAAGCAGGATCCAAATAGCGAAAGGGGATAATATTTTTCCCAAAGTGATCGATTTAGAGATATAATATGCAAATTACGTGTAACGATTGTCATAAACGATATAAAATTCGTGACGATAAGCTTCCCGTCGGGAAAAAGATCGCCACCAGATGTCCGGCGTGTAAAGGGCTTATCCGGATCGATATGCGCGAAAAGGGTTTGGTGCCTGCGGCATCGAAAACGGCATCGAAGAAAGAACCCGTGCGAGCAAACGAATTGGCGACCCAACCGGAACCAATGCATGGCTCTCCGAAAAAGCGATCCGGGCGTATGGCCTTAAAATTCGGACTGTTGCGGAGTTTAAGCGAACTGCCGGCAATGCCGGACATCGTTTTGAAGGCTCAGACAATCCTATCCGACCCGAATTTCCACATGCGCAAGCTGGTAAAGGTGGTTGAGATCGAACCGGCAATCGTCACTCGTGTTTTAAAAATCGCCAACTCCGCTTATTATGGCTGCAGTAGACGGGTGGCATCGGTTCATCATGCATCAACCATGCTCGGGTATAAAGTTTTGAGAGAAGTGGTCACTCTGGCAGCGGTTTCCAACCTGCTGAATCACTCCTTGAAAGGCTACCGGTTGGATGCAACTGACGCTTGGCGGCATTCCATGGCCGTGGCTGCGGGATCAAGAATAATCGCTCGTAAAAAGTTTCCAGCAATAGAAAATGATGCCTTTACGGCCGGTCTGCTTCATGACACCGGTAAACTGATTCTTGACCAGTATGTGTATGACCACCGCGATGATTTTGAAACGGCCATGCAAGATGGACAAAAGACCTTCCTTTGGGCGGAAAGAGAAATATTCGGGTTTGATCATGCCGAAATCGCATCTGAATTTTGCCAAAAATGGAATATCCCTTCCACGCTGGCCGTGGCCATTCAATTGCATCATGGGCCTTCTGCTTCAGAAAAAAATCCATTGGCCTACATTCTGCACGCGGCCGATATGTTGGCTATGCAAAACAATCTGGGATCCGGTAGTGATAGCCATCTATATCAACCGGAGGAAGGCACAATGGAATTTCTGGGACTTGACGATCACGACCAAACGCATCTTATGGAAGAAATGGCCGATACGGTTGAAAATATTTCCTGTGATATGGATGTAACCGATAATTGAGCAAAGATTTGTTCCTCTGAATGCCCAAAACATACAGGAATAAATTAAATGTTAATATTTTCTTTTAGTTAGCCGATAATAAAAACAGACGGCAACCGCATGAGGTATTTAACTCATGCGCGAACAAACGTTTTTTGCTGAGGAAGGACGGAAAAGTGCGCGTAGAATGTATAAACTGTCATAAAATCTTTAATATACCCGATGAGCGTTTGCCCAAAGTAGACCAGATTTCATTTGCCTGTCCTATTTGCAAAGGGAATATAACACTCAATTTAGAATCAAACGACTCTTCGAGTCCCGGCTCCGGACATCATTCTGCACCCAAAGCTGGTGAAGAGGATCAGTTAAGGGGTGCAGAACTAAAAGCCAAAATCTTGCGGACCGTGAGCGATTTACCCGCCATGCCCCAAACCGTTATGAAAGCGCGTGAGATAATGGACAGTCCGACTTCCAGTTTTAAGGATCTCGGTCAGGCCCTCGAATCAGACCAGGCGATTACGGCACGGGTCCTAAAATTAGCCAATTCTTCATATTATGGTATGGGTGGCAAGGTCGCTTCAGTCCAACAGGCGGCTGTCATCCTGGGTCAAAAAACGTTGGGAGAAGTCATTACCATTGCAGGAACTTCAAGCCTTCTGGGAGATTCATTAAAGGGATATGATCTTGAACCCGGGGATCTTTGGCGTCATTCTTTAGGCGTTGCTTTCGGTTCTCGGATTGTCGCTAAAAAGCAAAATGTTCATTTAGCCGTCGATGCGTTTACCGCAGGTCTTTTGCATGATTCCGGCAAGCTCATTCTGGCCCCATACGTCTTTGAGTACCGGGAACGGTTTCGGGAATATTTGGCCGATGGTCAACGGGATTTCCTTTCCGCCGAAAAAGAGATTCTTGGCTTTGATCACTCTGAAATCGCCTCAGAGGTTTGCAAAAGCTGGGATATTCCTAAAAATCTGACTACGGCAATAAAATATCACCACAATCCATCGCGCGTGAAAGATAGCGATCTAACTTACATTGTTCACGTGGCAGATGTGATTGCCATGATGACCGGTCTGGGGCTTGGAATGGATGGTATGACTTATCAAATGGACCCAAAAGCCATGGAGATTACGGGCATCAAAGAAAAAAACATAAGCCATATCATGGCGGAAGTGTTAGAATCGGTCCAAAAGATGGATTGATGAACCGACCTCCATAGATTTGTTTCTCGATCGTTCACAAAGAATACCCCTCTTCGGTTTTTTCTTCTTCAAAACCTTCGTGCCACAGGCATCTCCACCATTACCAGCCGTTATTAGCTCTGCATCAATACACTTTTACGCATCGATGTTTGATGAATCCAATCCGAATCCGAATTTTATGATTTTGGCAGATAACGTTTTTGGGCCATACGGACAGGTAGTATGAAGAAAAAGCAGCTCCCCTTCAGGGATTCACTCTCAATGCCAATGCTGCCTCCATGGGCCTCCACGGCCATTTTGCAGAAGGTTAATCCCAGGCCCGTGGTATACTGGCGGCCATCTTTTATTTTCTCAGCCTGAAAGTATTTTTCAAAAATGCTTTGATGAAATTCCGGTGGTACTCCGGATCCTCTGTCGCGTACAAAAAACCTGATTTGCGAGGATTTTAATTTCTCGAACCCAACCTCAATGGTTTCTCCCGATGGTGAATACCGGATGGCGTTGGTTAAAAGATTCTGCAAAACCCGGAGCAGAAGAGCGCGGTCACCCTGGAAAAAAGTGATGTTATCATCTGAGGGAAATCTTTTATCAAATGACAATTGCTCCATCTCCCTAAGCCCGAACAGTCTTGCCAGGGCTTCCTCAATTAGATCCCGGGGATCAATTGTTTCGCACACCAAATTGAGTTTACCTTCTTCAAACCTGGAGACATCCAACAAATTGGACACCATTGAATATAGGGTATTGCATCCCGCTTTGGCAGCTTCGACACATTCTTGATCTTCATCCGAAACAGTATAAGAGAGAATGTCGAGATTTGCGACCAATTCCGATATCGGCCCTTTTAAATCGTGAATGAGCATATTGTAAAAATCTGTTTTCAGTTGTTCCAGCCGGATTAATTGTAGGTTTTTTTGGTGAAGAGCGCGTTTCTGCTTTTTTAAAGATATCATCAGGCGCTCGTTTTCCAGGGCGCCCACGACCTGCCCCGCAATGGTTAAGAAGGCGTTTTGCTCTTCTTGGGAAAAACAGTCTTCCCCTATTTTGTCCGTTAACGCAAATACTCCGATAACTTTGTTATTGTTTAATATGGGGGCCAATAAACACGCATACCCTTCATGGCGATCAGCGTATCTTTTGTGATAAACATCACTTTCGGATATATTTTCGATGTACACGCTTTTTTTAGTCTCAAAAACGCGCATGGATGGTGAGCTTTCATCGATCCGTTGCGTGGTGCCGATTATTTGAGGGTCTGTGGAGGCAGCGATTTCAATACGTTTGGGGGTCTTATTAAGTATAATCGAGCCGCTTTTAACATCTAAGAATCTTACCGTGGCAAGGAGGACATGCTGTAGTTTTTTTCCAAATTTGAGTCGCCTTTGATTGGAAATCGTATTTATCTCTAATAAAATTTCAAGCAGTTCTTTTGTCCTGGTCATGGAGTCTCACTATTAAGTTTCTGAATCAACCGCAAAGCTTCAGCAACTCCCGGGCTTCTTTATGTTTGGAATCGATCTTGAGAAGCCGTTTTAAAGCCTTTTCTGCCCAGATAGGCCTGTTCAAGTCTAAATAATCTCTGGCTAAGTGGATTTTTATGTCTAAGTTTTGGAAATCGGCTTTTTCCGCATCTGCCAAATGTATAACCGCTTTTGCCTTGTCGTCCATGCCTTCCAGGGCTTGCCCCAACTTGTAGGAAATGCCGCTTTGGTTTGGATGTTCGTCCAAAATCGATCCTAAAAGCTTGGCGGCATATTGATAACTGCTCTTTTCAAGGCAGAAATCAGCGATTTCCTCCCGCAGTTCCACAGGGTTTGAGGCCAGGTCAAGGGCCTCGCTAAAAACCTGAGCGGCCCGTGGGTGCATACCTATTTCGACCAGCGTTTTCCCAAAATTAATACCGCGATCTAAATGACGCGGACTGATTTTCATGGCCTTTTCAAAATAATCCTGTGCCTTTTCAATATCTTTCCGTTCAAGATAAATCTCTCCCAGATGATGAAAAGCAAACACGTCAAGATGGTTGAGCTTTGCAGCTTTCAAGAGCCACTTTTCTGCTTCTGCAAGTTCACCTTTTTTATAATAAAAATAACCCAGGTCACGGATGGCTCTTGTCGACTTTGAGTCCGCTTCCATGGCCAGTTTGGCTTCGGATATGGCACCATCCAAATCGCCTTCGTCTTCAAAACTCACGGCTCTTCTGAGATGGGCGACAACAGGTGGAGGATTGTTGGCTTTTTCAACGACATAGCTGACCTTGGCCTCCAGTACCTTTATGGTAACAGGTTTTAAAATGTAGGCGTCAACATAGGATTCTGCGGCTTCGGCCACATAATCCTGGTATGCCTGGGCGGTGATCATAATTACCGGCATATCCCTTAAGCTTCTATCCGCCCTTAGTTGGTCCAGCGCCTCCCCGCCCGACATTTCGGGCATATTGTAATCCATGAGAAGTAAGTCAATTGGTTCTTTTCGCAATACGCGCAGGGCCTCTTTGCCGTTATGGGCATGTTGGAAGTTTTTTCCATACCCGATTGTCTTCATCATGCGGTGGAGCGATCTAGTCATTGTTCTGTAATCATCCACGAGCAGGACATTCATTTCTGATATGTCAATCATACGTATTTCTCCCTGATTCTCTTTGAGGAAGTGTAAGCGATTATCATATTCCAGTGTCAATGTCAAAATCATTTGAAAATCACTGACATTTCTTCCATGCGATTATTGACTTGATCTATCGTTTCTGAAATTCTTTTAGAGTCCATTTTGAGAAGACGAAATGACTCCGCCTGAATACAAGTGATAATCATATCTTTATTTGAATCAGACGTTACCATTAGAATTTTTATCTGCTTTTCCTTAGAAATATTCTTTTCTTTTTCTATTTCTCTGATATCTTATAATACCTCTGTGCCGTCCATATCAGGCATGGCAATATCAAGCGTGATTTGATCAAACGGTGCCCGATTTTCCCTTGCCCTTTTAAAATAGTCTATGGCTGCCTTTCCACTGTCCACCGCTTCGCATTCGCCAAAGCTCTCCAGGATCTTCTTCATTTTAGCTCTGCTGACTCGCTCATCATCAACAATAAGAGTTTTCATCTTATTACCTCTCCTTTTAATACCCTCGCGCCAAAACTCGATTAGATGTTATTCGCTATCATCTGTTATCCGAATCAAATTGCATTCCCCCTGCAAAGGCCTCCAAACGCTGGAATTCATTTTCGAGTTTTTCAAGGACCATAACGCCTTCCTCTAAAGCGCCCGATCTCCCGATATTTTCAAGCTCAAACGAAATACTGGAAAGATCATATGCGGTCAGGTTGGCTGAACCGCCTTTGATGGAATGGGCTTCTTTTCTGATTAGCTCGATGCTCGTGTTTCCATGGTATTCGTAGGTATCCTGATAATTTGTATGAAATTCTTGTCTTGTCATTTTACCCATCTCCTTTTCAAAATGCTCTTAGCGTATTTTAATTTAGCTAAACGGATATCACCTGCGTTTGACAGATCCGGTCACATTCAACAAAAATGGAAAATATGGACCATTTTCGAAATTGTATGTAATATCAATTAGTTCTTGACAAGTCTCAGTTTCCCAAGTAACTTGCCGGAAAAATTTCTTACAAATTTAATGTGATGGAGCACCCCCAATGACACTAAAAAAAGCCCATATCGTTGATCGGATCAGAAAAGAAAGCGGCATAACAAGAAATGAATCTATTGAAACCGTGGAATCCCTTTTGGAGATTATCAAACGAACCCTTGAATCAGGCGAAGATGTCCTGATTAGTGGTTTCGGGAAATTCTGTGTCAGGGAAAAGAGGGAACGCAGGGGGCGAAACCCCGCCACCGGGGATGATATGTTTCTTGCTCCAAGAAAGGTCGTAACTTTCAAGTGCTCTGGGAAATTGCGGGATAAGATTGATGGGAAATGAATTGTATTTGTTTCAATCTTGACGGCAAGGAGAAAAAGAGACTGCTGAACAAATGTCAGTATAAGCTCAAAATTGTTTGCCATAATTTTGGTAAAAATAGGTGAAAGTGGTGAAATCAGCGGAAAGGAAAAATGGTGATAATTAGTTGAATTAACTTGTTTATTCTTAACTATCATTACTTGTTGATTTTGGCCGTTGACCGACTCTTAATCAGTAGGTTGAAGGTTCGATTCCTTCACGGCCCACCATTACCGCCCAGATATTAAACACCTTCTGAGTTAAGGTCATCCCATTTTAGCGTCACCACTTCCGGAGTTTTGCCTGTCTGCCGGTGGTTTTTTATTTATTGCTCTGGTGGTCTGATTTTTCCTTCTCAAAAAATCAGACCCATATAAAGGAGAAATCCTGTGGATAAAACGAAAATTTTTCTTCTGACCGGATTTTTGGGCTCCGGCAAAACGACCTTGTTAAAGCGGATTCTTTCTTGGGAAACAGACCTGTCCGGCACGGTTGTATTGGTGAATGAATTTGGAAAGGTCGGCATTGACGGCATGCTTCTCAAAGAGGCCGGCTCCGACGTAGTCGAATTGACCAGCGGCTGTATCTGCTGCACCCTAAAACTAGAGCTTTTTCAAACCTTGAAAAAAATCTGGGATCGATTCCACCCCCAACGCATCCTGCTGGAAGCTACCGGCGTGGCTGAGCCGGAAGCCGTGGCAGCAATTTTAGAACATCCCGAACTTAAAGAAAAGCTGACGATTGAAAAAATCATAACGGTGCTGGACATCCGCTTCTGGATGGCACGTGAGAATTTCGGTCACTTTTTTATGAATCAGGTCAAACAGGCCCATATGGTTTTAATGAACAAAATCGATACCGCCGAACCTGACCAGATCCCGCAAGCCCTGCAGGAAATCCGTGATAGCATTCCGGGTTCGCTTGTGGTCCCGAGTCTCTATTGTGAAATCGACCCGGACACCCTCTGGTTGGGGGCAGGCAAAACGGTCTCAGGTACAGATATCACCCCTTTTTACCAGAACAAAAACCCGATGGACCCTGATCGATATTCGGAAGACACGCATGACCATGCGCATCGGCATGACACGCATCACGATCATGGGGAAGAAGAAATCGACTATGTGGCCTTCGATTTTAGTGAAGCGCATCCTTTGGATGAGAGCCGTTTGAATGAACTCCTCACGCAGCTTCCTTGGGAGCTTTTTCGGATTAAAGGGCCGGTGCGCTTTGCGGATCGGACCCTGTTGCTGAATTATGTGGCCGGACAAACCAACTGGGAAGATTGGCACGGCGTCTCGGAGACGCGTCTGGCTTTTGTGGGTTGGAAAATGGATGGTGAAGCGGTACTGCAAAGGTTCAAAGATTGTGTTGCTATCAATACTGGCGAAACAACACGGATAAAGAGAGATATGCAATGAGCAATGAAGCAATTCAAAACAACGACCGTAAAATGACCAATGTTTTTGAACGTTTTCTTTCATTATGGGTGTTGTTGTGCATTATCGCGGGTATCCTGCTCGGGAAAATAGCCCCGGGCGTGGCGCAATCTCTCGACGGTCTAGCCATTACCGTCAAAGGCGCGCCGGTGGTGTCGATCCCGATCGCCATCTGCCTCTTTTTCATGATGTATCCAATCATGGTCAAAATTGACTTCGGCGAAGTCATCCAGGCCGGCAAAAGCGGAAAACCGGTGTTTTTGACCCTTTTTGTCAACTGGGCCATCAAACCCTTTACCATGTATGGGATTGCCATCTTTTTTCTCGGCACGCTGTTCTATCACTTCATCGGACCTGACGCCACGGATCTGGTCAAGATGCCCTTTGGCCTCGACTTGCCGGTGGGTGCCACCCATGGGTCCGGCACGGTGGTTCTTATCGACGGCGTCAAAATGTTGGAAGTTCCGTTATGGCGCAGTTACCTGGCAGGATGCATCCTTTTGGGCATTGCACCCTGCACGGCCATGGTGCTGGTGTGGAGCTACCTTTCGCGCGGCAATGACGGGCTAACGCTGGTAATGGTAGCCATCAATTCGCTGACCATGCTCCTGCTCTATGGGGTCCTGGGAGGATTTCTGCTGGGCGTGGGACGGCTGCCGGTGCCCTGGCAGGCGTTGCTTTTGTCGATCGGCATTTATGTGGCCCTCCCGCTGGTGGCAGGTTATCTGTCGCGCAAGTGGATCATTGCCGCCAAAGGTGCAATCTGGTTTAAGGAAAAGTTTTTACACGTTCTCACGCCCATTACAATTATCGCTCTGCTCATCACGCTGGTGCTGTTGTTTTCCTTTAAAGGTGAGGTCATCATCAGCAACCCGCTGACCATTCTTTGGATCGCCATCCCGCTCTTTATTCAGACCATGCTGATCTTTTGGCTGGGGTATGGTTTGGCACGTCTGCTGAAGCTCCGCTACGTTGATGCCGCTCCAGCGGCGATGATCGGTGCGTCCAACCATTTCGAGGTCGCCATTGCCACCTCCACGATGCTATTCGGTTTATCTTCAGGGGCGGCGCTGGCAACTGTGGTAGGTGTGTTGATCGAAGTGCCTGTAATGTTGATGCTGGTAAAGATTTGTCTCAAAACCACCCATTGGTTCGACGACAAACAAACTTCCTAAAGATAACAGCCGGGGATGATCTTAACGATCATCCCAGAACCTGCCCCGTTCCATCATAGCGCTTCCAGCGGTTGTGAATCCAGAGATACTGTTCGGGGTATTTTGAAATGATCGTTTCCATTTGCCGGGCGATCTCTTGGGTCAGACGAAAAATTTCTGCCTTCTCGCTGGTAAATTCTCCGGGCCATATGGGATTACTGACAAATCCCTCATATTTTTCGTGCTCGGGCATGCGGCAGCAAGCCACCACGATAATCGGTCGTTGGTAGGTAATGGCAAGTATGGCAGGAACGGGAGTTGTCCGTGCCTCGCGGCCGAAAAAGTTTATCGAGATCCCCTTGTTTGTTCCCTGGTCTGGGAGCATGCCGATCGATTTCTTTTGCATGAGGGTTTTCTGTAAGGCAAAAAAAGCGTTTCGCTTGGGAATAATCATCTGACCGGTAGCGGCGCGGCTTCCAAAAAGGAGTCTTTCCAGATAGGGATTGTCGAGTGGCCTGGCAACTACCACCAGCGGAATTCCAACGACGGAACTGACATGCGGAAGAATCTCCCAGTTACCGAAATGGGGGGTTACAAAAATACACCCGCCCGCCTGATCATGTATTTTTTTGGCCTTCAGAAAAAGTGCATCCAGATTCGCGGTCGCTTTGCGAAGATGATCCATAATATCCGGTCTATCAAACAGACCGTGGAATTTGATCATTTCCAAAAAGGTGTGGATGACCGACCGGCAGCTCCGACGAGCAATCGCCCGGACCTCTTTGCCGGTTTTGTGCCCGCCAAAGGCATGTTCAACATTTTCGATGGCGATCCGGCGGCGTCTCCTGACAAAGAAATAAAGCAGATCACCTAGAAAGCTGCTAATGATCCCGGTTGCTTTAAATGGTACCGATCGTCCGGCCAGGATTATCGTATAAACCGCACCGTATTCCAAAAGCGCGATCCACTTTCGCTTTTTTTTGGACCTGCTTTTCATTTGGCCTCCACGACCACTGCCGTTGACTGCCCCCCCAGGCCATAGCTGATAGATAAAAAATGTTTTTGGGTACACGGCTGATGCGTATTCGATATCCGCAAGTCAGCAAACTCATTCTCGGTTGTTTTAAAATTGGGTGTGGCGGGTGCAATACCCTCTCTGGCCCCTAACAGCCCAAAGATAACTTCGGCCAGATCACTTGTGGCACCAAGGTGCCCTGTATAAGGCTTCAATCCGCATATGGGAACATCCCCTATGTGTCCGTCAAGGATATTTATCATCGATTTCATCTCGGATCGATCACCCTTCCGGGTACCACTGCCATGCGGGATGACAAATGCAAGATCATCGATGCGGCAACCCGCCTGTGCTAAAGCGGCCGACATACTTCTTTGGCTTACGTTTAAGGGCACGCTCAATTTATTAGGTGAAGCAAATTCGATACAATTGCCAAAACCCTTCAGCTCTCCCCAAACGGATGCGCCGTCCCGGGAAACATTTTCAGCCGCTTCAAGAACCAGGGCGGCGCCGCCTTCGCCAGTGATAAAACCATCTCGGCGTTTATCAAAGGGGTTGAAAGAACGGATTCCCTCCCGGCATCTCGAAAGAATTCCCAACCCGTCGAGCTCAAAAAGGATTATCTCGGTGATCCAATTCCCATATCCCACAGCCAAAGCAATATCGGCCGTATTCTGTTTGATGCTGCGGCAGGCTAGCTCCAGGGCGTTGCCACCGCAGGGGGACAGGCTTCCCAAGCTGGTGTTGGGTCCCATAAATTCGAGATAGGCCGATAAAAAGCTGAAGAGATTATTATAAAGTGATTCAAGCAGAAAAAACGGGTAGACCTTATCCAGCGTGGACCGGTTGAGTTTGGGAACGTCTAATTCCTGCCAGTTTGCAGCCGCGCTTTCTTTTATCGCAGGGTGCATATAATCATATCCGACTTTGGTGAAATCACCTGAAGCCACATACAAGGCTCTGCGCTGCGGTGGTATTTTTGCAATCTCTGTTTGGGTCTGAGTCGTCGCTTCATGCGCCGCATGAAATCCGAGCAGTGCCCCCCGGTTCAGAAATTTCAGTTGCCCCATCAGCTTAGGGGAGATATCTTCCGGAATAGGTGGGTCATCGACCATACCTTTATACTTTAAAAATGATGTCTGTTCGCCTTGCGGGTATTGCTTAATCCCCGTATGATGTGATTTGAGATTTTCCCAGTTCTCCTGGACGGTTTGCCCAAGCGGTGATATAAGCCCGATTCCCGTAATAACAACCTGCCTGCTGCCCATTTTATAACTGCATCTCCCTGTTCAATATTTGAAAAAACTTTCGCTGTTCCGACGGATCTTCCAGTTCGGATAACGGCCCTATCTTTCCTCCAAATTCTACGGCTATTTTCTTTTTGCCTTTGACTTTGCCGCTTCCTTTGTAAAGCTTGGTGCCCGTTTCTTCCTCTGAGAGAAATTCGACCGTCAACTCTACCTGATCCCCCGGCAGGGCAAATCCATAAAACCCGCACTTCCGGACCTTATTGATGGAAATCCAGTGTGTAAAGTTAGATGAGACCGCTTCCAGCCATCCGGCCAGCTGCGTCAACGCTTCCAACAGCAAGACGCCCGGCATTATCGGCTGGCTGCGGAAATGATATTCCAAAAAATCTTCGCTCATGGCGATATTTTTGATACCCTTTATGCGTCGGCCCTCCTGCCAATCGGTAATCTGATCGATGAGTAAATAGCGCATAGTCGTTGTCTTTCCGACCTCCTCAATTGTTCATTCAATCGGTTTGCTGTAATGAAAACTGCGGTATCTTTTCTCCCAACAGAATCACAGTTGCCACCGCGTAATCGGATGCATGTGAGATCGAAATAGTAAAGCTGCTGATCTTTTTTTTACGACTGATTTTTTCAACCCACCCGCTGAACGATACGTCCGGTTTACCCCTTTTTCCGGACAGCACTTCTATTTCCTGTAAAGACTTATCAATCCCCGTGCCCGACATCCCGATTCCCAAAGCTTTTAAACCGGCTTCTTTGGCAGCAAAGCGTCCGGCCAGATGAAGATAAGGTTCTCTGCGTTTGAGACAATATTCCCTCTCACGGATCGTAAAGATATCCGCTAGGAAATTTTTGTTGCGCTGGCAGCTCAGTTTGAATCGAGGAATGTTTACGATATCGATGCCCTGATATATTTCCATCATGCGATGCTAAGCCCCCCGTCAACGCATATGGACTGGCCTGTAATATAATCTGCTTTATCAGAAGCCAGAAAAACGACTAAGTTGGCGACGTCGTCCGTTTCGCCGTAGCGTGCGGCCGGAATCCCCTGCATGATTTTTGCACCTGCTCTTTTGCGCACACGTTTGCTCATCTGGGTATCGATCATGCCCGGCAAAACAGCGTTGACCTGAATCCCCTTGCCCCCCAGCTCAACCGCGCAGGCGCGTGTAAACGCTACCAGACCTCCTTTGGCCGAGGCATAGTTGGCCTGGCCCCTTCCCCCGCGAATCGCTCCCACCGAAGCAATGTTGATGATCTTGCCGGAATGATGGAACATCATCATCTCTGCCGCCCGCCGTGTGCACAGAAACGAACCCCGCAAATTCACATCATGGACCTTGTCCCAATCTGAAATCTCCATAGCCAGCAACAGGTTGTCTTTGATGATTCCGGCATTATTGACCAGAATATCGAGTCTTTGATAGCGGCTACGGATGCGCTCAAAAAGCGTTTCAACTTGTGGGGGGGTTGAAATATCGGCTCTAATGACTTCGACCGTCCCGCCACGCTTGTTGATTTCCAATCGGATCGCTTCGGCTTGGTCTTTTGACCTCTGGTAGTTGACGATAACGGTTGCCCCGGCTTCGGAAAGCCGCAAACTCGTTTTTCTTCCGATTCCTTTGGCACCGCCGGTAACCACGGCAATTTTACCTGATAAATCGATGTTCATCGGTTAACGCCCCTTTTCTCCGATTGCTTACTCAATTTGCAACATATTTTTTTACCACTACAGATGCATTCTGCCCGCCAAAACCAAACGAATTCGATATGGCGGCCTTGACCCTGCGGATCTTTTTTACATTGGGGACATAATTCAAATCGCATTTCGGATCCGGGTTGGCCAGGTTGATCGTGGGGTGCAAAATGTCTCTTTGAACACTCAACACGGTCAAAACAAACTCGGGCCCGCCGGAGGCGGCCAGCAAATGGCCGAACAGGGATTTACTGGAATTAATATCGATTTTGCTGGCGTGCGCCTTAAACACATTTTTAATCGCCGTCGTTTCAGCCTTATCGTTCAGTTTGGTACCGGTTCCGTGCGCATTGATGTAGTCAATATCCTGAGGTGACAGGGCAGCATCTTCTATCGCCTGACGCATACATTTCTCAGCCCCGATCCCTTGGGGATGGGGTGCCGTTACCTGATAGGCATCCATGGTCGAACTGTACCCGGCGACTTCGGCGTATATTTTGGCGCCACGCTGGATGGCGTGTTTCTCTTCTTCAAGGATAGCGATCCCGGAACCTTCGCCCATGACAAGCCCGGCCCGCCGTCGATCAAACGGCTTGCACATTTCGGCCGGATTTGCTCCTTTGGTGGCGGCGGCTCCCAACAGAACAAAGAAAATCAATCCGATGGGATTGAGCATGGAATCCGCGCCACCGGCCACCATCATATCGGCTTCCTCGCGTGCAATTGCTCGATAGGCCATTCCGATGGCCTGAGTTGCGGACGCACAAGCGGTCGTAACCGTCAGGTTCGGCCCACACAATCCGAATTTATGCGCCACCTGCGCCGACGCTCTGTTTGAGTTGTTTTTGATAATCGATTCGCGATGAACGCCGGGGTATTCTTTACCGAATAAAAACAGGTCGAATTCATTTCTATTTTTGATCCAGCGCTGCAAATCTTCCAGACGATTAATCCCCAAACCGGCGGCAAGCGAAACGCCGTAGCGATCGCGGTCGTCATCTAGATTGATCCAGGCTGCATCGCGCAATGCAGATGACGACGCCCATAGCGCAAAAAGCGTTCGCTGCTCGCCCTCCCGGCTTGCGGATTCTGGAAAATCCTGTTTTATCCGTTCCAAATCTTTTGCTGCAACCGATCCAACCGCCTGCACAGGTGCTTTTTCAGTATCGGGATATTGCAATCGACGTATGCCCGACTCTCCGGCCAGCGCCTTTTCCCAGCTCTCTGTGACATTCAGGCCGAGCGCTGTTGCCATTCCGAGCCCGGTTACAACTACTTTGCGTTTGGATTTCATTTCGTCTCGGCCGTTTCTTCAATCCCACTATAATAATAAAAGAGCTTGGCCAGCTCTTGTGAATCGATTTTATGAAAATGGCTAAAGATAATACGTTTCATCGAAGCGATGACATCTCCATCCACCTCTATCCAGGCCCGGCCGAGAGAGTCACTTCGCGAAGTGGAAATGATCTCACCGTAAATATCGGCCTTGAATCCGGGCCTTAAACTCTGCGGGAGATCGACATCGCCAATCAGTGTCATGATGGCCGAAAGCTTGAAATCGTGAGAATAAATGATCAACCAACCCAGAAGCTGCGCCATTGCTTCAATATAAATAACCCCCGGAACCCGGGCGGTTTTGGTGAAATGGTTGCGCAAAAATTCCTCTGAGAGGGAAAAGGATTTAATTCCCCTTATCGAGTGCTCTTTTTCGATCTTTACAATTTTATCGTAAAACAGAAATCGCATTGTGATTCTCGCATGAATCCTGCTGCTGTCGTTGCAATTACGCCCCCAGACGTTTGGGTTTGACGGATTCGATGATCAGCGAAGCCGCCTGACCTTCATAACTATGGGCGTTTATCAGTATCCTCTCGGGAGCCTTTTTTATGGGTGAACGGCACAAAAAGTCGCCTAAAAGATTGTCATTCCCCGTCGTATAGCCGCCGATTGCCGGGATGATACCATTTTGAATCATCTGGGTCCCCAAAATGACGTCTACAGCCGGTGCGCCTGATAGCAAATGTCCGATGGCGCCTTTGGATGCAAAAACCTTAACGTTATTGATCCCCTCATCAAATATCTGCCGAATGGCTTCAGCCTCGTTTTGGTCTCCTTTTTTTGTGCTGTCGCCATGTGCGATAACCACGTCGATGTCCGCCGGCGTCAATCCGGCACACCCTATGGCCTTGAGCATGGAGCCTGCAATGGCTTCGCGCGTGGGGCAATTGAAGCCGTCGCTCTTCCCGAACACGTTCCCGTAACCGGCGATCGCTGCCAAACAGGGTACATTCCGCTTTTCAGCGTTGGATTGTGACTCCAGAACAACAATACCGCACCCTTCGCCCAGGATGCTCCCTTGGCGGTTTTTATCGAACGGGCAGCATTTGACTTTCTGATTCTTGTCTTCGGTATTCAAACTGCCGCTGAGCAAAGCCCGTGCCAGACTCAAAGGGGAAACTTTTTCACTTACACCCCCGGCAAGAACTGCGGTGGCCTTTTGTTCCAAAATCGTTTGGGTCGCTTCCGCTATGGCCTGCACGCATGAATCCGCATGCGGTGAGAAAACACCATTCTCACCTTTTATTCCCAAATTGATGGCCACTTGGCAAAAACTGATGTTATTCAGCATTGAAAGGGGCCACAGGGGATAAATTTCCTGAAAGCCATGTGCATAAAAAGCATTATAATCCAAATTTCCGCTGGCATCGGCTGATTTTAAGACGGCCGGGAGGAGATCCCCGATGTTGTAGTCCACCATTCCTATTCCAGCAAAAAAGCCGACTTCTTCAGGGGGTATTGACGCCTGGTATAGGGCGGCTTGTCTATAGGCATCCTGACTGCATTTCATCAACATGAACGCGTGCCTATCCATGATGCGGGAATCTCTGGGATGAAGATTCAGATCGACAGGATCTAAACCGGAAACCTTGGCGGCCGCCTGACACTCAAACCCGCGAACGTCGAATTCCTCGATCGGTCGAATTCCGGATTTTCGGGACAGCAAGGCCGTCCATGTTTCGAGAGCATTAAGGCCGAGAGCGCTGACAAGTCCGACCCCGGTTATGACCGCTTTGTTGTCCATCTTGAACATAGCATTAAGTGCGATTTACGCTTCCCCCCCACCGATGCACAAACAGGCATTCTGCCCCCCGAAACCGAAGGAATTTGAGATAGCCCTGCAGTGTCTTTGCTCCCGGGCCTCATTGGGGACACAATCGAGATCGCATTTCGGATCGCGGAACTCATAATTAATGGTAGGTAAAAGAATGGAACGCTCGATCCCCACCAAAGTAAGGATGCATTCAATGGCGCCTGCGGCGGCAATGGTGTGGCCGAGCATCGATTTATTGGAACTCATCGGAATTTCTTTCGCCCGCTGCCCGAAAACGACTTTGATGGCACGGGTTTCGGTCAGATCATTTTGAATTGTCGAGGTCCCGTGCGCATTGATGTAGTCGATATCCGTCGGGGAAAGCGCCGCGTCCTCCAGTGCGGCCTGCATCGCCAGAATGGCCCCCTTGCCTTTGGGGTGTGTATCGGTGATCCGATACGCATCCGCTGAAGCACCGTAGCCGAGAATTTCGCCTAATATGGGCGCTTTTCGCGCCCTGGCGTGAGCATAATTTTCCAAAATAACGCTCCCGGCACCTTCCGACATAACAAAACCGTTCCGCTTGCGATCAAACGGTCGTGAAGCCTTTTGAGGTTCGCTGTAGCGCTCTGAGAGCGCTCTGAGTAAGATAAAACCGCTCATCCCTGAGAAGTCGACCGTTGACTCACAGCCACCGGCAATCATCACATCACAACTCCCCTCTTGTATGATGCGGCAGGCTTCGCCAATGGCCTGCGACCCTGCTGAACATGCCGAAACAACGGAAAGATTGGGACCCCGCGCATTGAAGGCCATCGATAGTAGCGAGGTTGCGGCATCGGGCTTGCGTCGAAAAAAGGCGAGGTAGGGGTAACCCCCTTTTTGAATCAGGCCTTGTATGTCCCAGAGGCCGTCTCCGTCATTAAACCGCTGTAGATGTGCGATTTCGGCAACCGGTGGATTATCGCCGTGAGAGCCGAGTGAAACCCCAACCCGCTCCCGGTTTTCAATTTCGGAAAGCCGTGCCTGTTTGACAGCCTCTGATGTCGCCATGCGCATCAGTCTCAGGGCACGGGAGGAGAATTTTGTCAGTCGTTGATTTTGTTGGCTTTCAAATTTCTCAATCTGCCGATCGCGCACCTCCCCGGCAATCCGGCATGGAAATCCTGTGGTATCAAAAGACTTAATAAAATCGATTCCCGACTCTCCTCGGCTGGCCTTTTTGAATGTCTCTGCGGTTGTCTGCCCCAGCGGCGTGACCATCCCGTATCCGGTAACGACAACCCTGTGCCTAGATAGTTTTTGTGGCATGGTTATTATTTGCATTCCTTTTTGACAACCCGGTGCCGATGGGATCCATTTTCCGGAAATACCACCACAACCGGTCAAAAGAGGTTTTTTTCAGCCTGAATCGTCTGCAGCCATCCCTGCGTGAGATCGTCCCCATTGGTAAAGGTTCCCGGCTCGCCGCAAGCACCGCATTTAATGTGGGTTGACTCAGACAGCTCCCAAGCCGAATCTCCGCAATGGGCGCACTTATCCGGAAGTGTATCCACAATATCCGTTATCGCCTTGACCATTGATTCTACGGTGATCAGTGCCGGAACTTCACCCATATCCATTCCCGCTTCCAAGCCGTCCATATCGCCTCCGAATCTTATTTTCAGGACTTGAACCGCTTTTTCGGTCAATTGGCCGTTGTCGTCAATGGCTGATCCCTCTCCAAACATTTCTTCTATATGTTCAAGTACAAAATGACGCGCCATCTTGATCCCGAAGGCTTGCTCCAGTCTGTAATTGATGTCTAGAAAATCGAGTGACTCCGCATCCAGATCCCCTACAAAATACATTTCAGGTTTGATCACACTTTCCTCGACACGGAGTGTTTCGACTATCGCTTTTTTCAGCTCCCCCAAAACATCCTTTTCGACAATAAGATTTTGACTCATAGTTCCTCCTCAAATGATTACTTGCTTAAACACGAATTCGGGATTGCACAAAAAACCGAATGAGTAACAAATGCCGTTCTTAAATGTAAAGCCGTTAACCGCTTTTTCTATGGTTAATCCGTCGCTGGCGATTGGGCCGCGATTCCGAACAGCGAATTGCTGAGGCCTCTATCAACCACGATCGTTTGGCCATTGATCCCCCGGCTGGCCGGTCCACTTAAAAAAAGAACCACATCCGCAATTTCATCCGGTTCGACGAACATCTCTTCCGGCAATTTATCGATGCCCTCCCAGTATAGACGTAACACTTTAAAAGAGTCTGTTTTTACGATTCCTCCGCATACGGCGTTGACAGCGATTTTTCTGTTGCGTAAACTCCCGGCACAATCTCTGACGACAGCTTCCATAGCGGCCTTCATGCTGCCGAGAGGATAGTCGGGATTGTAAAATCGACTTCCCAAGCTTGAAATAAAAACGATCCGGCCATGGGTCCTTTCCAACAAAGGAGTAGCTTCCTGAATACAAAAGATATTCCCCAGGTAGTTTGTATCAACCAGCTGCCTTAATTCCCTCTCAAAGAGTTTCTCGATCGGTTTAAAAGGTGCTCGGGCTGCATTTAAGACCAAAAAATCGAGCCTTCCGAATCGGTCAATGGTCTCTTTAAAAAGCGTCTTAACAGATATTTTGGAAGAAATATCGGCTTGGACTAAAAATGCCCGCTGCCCGGATTTTGTGATGTCCTCACACAGCTTGGCACCCCTGGACCGCGATGACCCACCCGCCTTGCGGTGGTTAATAACCACATCACACCCTGCTTGTGCCAGTCTCAATGCAATAGCACTCCCAATGCCTCTTGAACCGCCTGTAATTAGTGCAACCTTGTTCTTAAAATAGGTCTTCATTTGCTGAGCCATCTGCTGTCAATTTTTAAAACTAGAAGTATGGCAAAGATTGAAAACCGTGTCAAGGAGAGGAAGGGTCGCAAAATTACTTCATTTTAGTAAATAGCGGATCTATTAACAGTGGTTTGGAAATAAAATCAAGACGATTATTAGAGTTTTTGTTTTGACTTCATACACAGAACCGGCTATTTAGGCAGTCAATTGTCGACTTCCTTGGCTTTGGAATGGAACCGTTGGGGACCTGGAGCTTGCGCCTGCCACAAAACACAAAAGTTGAACGATGAGATGGGAAGTGCCGGCATGGGTTAGGTGGGGCGTCAGTATCCTTATCTTTTCGGGTTTTGTTTATTGGATTGAAAAGGAATACCGATGGATAGACATACTTGCTGTGTGGCGCACATTAGACCTGAAGGACCTGTTCATAGCTTTTTTCCTAATTGGGCTGGGATACATTTCTAGAGCCACACGGGTTTATTATTATTTTCATCATGCCAGCCTCAACCGTTTCTCGGTATTAATGCGGGTTGTCTTGTGGCATAATTTTTTTAATAACCTCTTGCCCATGCGCAGCGGCGAGGTCACATTCCCTTTGCTGATGCAAAAATACGTTTCGATTCCAGCCCGGGATTCAATTCCGGCCTTATTATGGTTTCGGTTCCTTGATTTACTTTTTCTAGTGGCTTTGAGCGGGATCGTTATCGATCTGGACCGCACGGCCCCTATTTTTAAAGCAACAGGTTTTTTTTTGGCTTTGCTGTCTTTTGTTCTAGCACTGACAGCCCGTCGTCGGATTTTGAACTGGCTTGCCCGTCGACCCGCCGGGGGCTTTAAATTGCTACAGCAGCTTATCGGCGGAATTCCCGAAAATCGGGCGATTTTAGCGCATTCTGTTCTTTGGACAATTGTTACCTGGTCGGTGAAACTTTTGGCATTTAGCTGGCTGATGATGAAATTTGCCGGGATTTCATGGCCTGTGGCCCTTCTGGGAGGAATTGCCGGTGAACTCAGTAGTGTATTTCCCATTCATGGTGTGGCAGGCGCCGGTACTTATGAAGCGGCCGTTGTGGCCGTGCTTTTCACATTGGGCATCCAAACCACCCAAGCCTTGCAGGCCGCAATTAATCTGCACCTCTTCGTCCTGACGAGTTCGGTGGTAAGCGTCTTTTTGGCTTTTATTCCGATGAAGAGCCGTCCGGATCATCCTAAAATCGTGGCGTCGTCAACTAAATAAAACAAACTTTGCAGTCTAAATGACACCTCCGCATGCCAACGACCAAAACCTGCACGTTGATGAATCCAGCATCCAAACGGATTCGGAGTGTCCTTTCCATCGCCTCTCGGTTGTAATCCCCCTGTACAATGAAGCTGAAAACGTGGCCCCGCTTTGGGAACAGATTCATGCCGTCATGCAGGCGTATCGGTTCCCCTGGGAACTTATTATTGTCGATGACGGGAGCAGCGATGACACCCTTGCGCGACTCAAACAACTAAAACAGGACCGAGGGGCACGCTTTCGTATCGTTGCGCTGCAGAGAAATTTTGGGCAAACCACTGCCATGCAGGCCGGGTTTGACTTTGCGCACGGAGATATTATCGTCACACTGGACGGCGATCTGCAAAATGACCCCCAAGATATTTTCCCAATGGTGTGCCGTCTTTTTCAAGATGATCTCGACCTCATCGTCGGCTGGCGACGAAGCCGCAGAGACAAACTAATCCTGCGCAAGCTGCCTTCTCTGATGGCCAACCGTATTATCCGTCGGGTAACGGGTGTTAACCTTCACGATTACGGCTGCACCTTAAAGATCTATCGCAGCGCGGTGCTCAAACGAATTCGTCTTTATGGAGAGATGCACCGTTTCATCCCCGCCTGGTTTACGTTGGCCACTGCTCCGAACCGGATCGGTGAAATGGAGGTTAACCATCGCCCGCGGCAATACGGAAAATCAAAATACGGCCTTTCCCGCATCATAAACGTTTTGTTGGACCTCCTGTCAGTTTATTTCTTTATGCACCATCGCGCCAAACCCGGGCATTTCTTTGGCTCCATCGGACTTGTTTTGGGTTTTATCGGAATGGTTGTACTCGGTTATCTGGGGATTGTTAAATTCGGCTTTGATCAAGACATCGGCACACGTCCTTTGCTCCTTGTGGGGATTGTGTTTGTGATTGCCTCCATCCAGTTGCTTACGACCGGCGTAATTGCCGAGCTCATGGCGCGCACCTATTTCGAATCATCGGACTCAAAACCGTATGCGATAAAAGCGGATTCCGATCAGACCGCCTCAGGCGAGGATGTATTCGGGGGCTGAAAATATCAGGCCCATCGGAAAAAATGCTTATGGATTCTCCAGGGCTGAAGATTTTCGATTCATAACGCAAAATGATATTGACAGTCTGCTTTTAGTGATGATATTTAGATAAATTTTTGTTTTAGGGATTGTTCTTTCCCCATCCTTGCTCCGTTCTCGAAACGGGGCTTAATACCCATAAGGAGGTTCTATGCAAAGGTACGAAACGATCGTAATTGTCGATCCCGATCTGTCCCCGGAGGCGCGCGATCCGCTTTTTGAAAGAATCAAAGATCTAATCACAGAGATGGAGGGATTTTTTATTGCCCTCGAGGAATGGGGTGCCAAAAAACTGGCCTATGAAATCAAGAAGAAGCATAGAGGATACTATGCCCGCTTTGATTTTTGCGGATCAGGCGCCCTAGTACACGAAATCGAACGTATTTTCCAGATTGATGATCGTGTGCTAAAGTACATGACAGTCTTGCTTGACAAAACCCCTGATATTGAACATATAAAAGAAGAGTTGGCCGAAGCGACCGAAGCGGCCAAGGCTGCAGAAGCTGCCAAAGCTGCTGCAGAAATGGAAGCACCATCCTCGGAAGATATCCCGGAAAGCGAACCCGAAATTGAAACCGATGAATCTGAAACCGCCCCGGCAGAAAATACAGAAGAGGAGTAACCAATGGCCTTTGCGAGACAACAACACCGACGCAAAAGTAATACAAAAAGAAGAATATATCATCGCCGTAAGGTTTGCCGATTTTGTGCAGATTCCTCTATTGTCATTAACTACAAAGAGTCCAAGATGCTTCGGTACTTTATTACTGAAAGGGGGAAAATCATTCCCAGACGCATTTCTGGAACCTGTGCCAAGCATCAACGCGAGCTGACCCGTGCGATCAAGCGGGCCCGGACCATCGCCTTTCTCCCTTATGTAGGTACTTTGGAGTAGATTTATCGATCTAGAATGTCGGGCTGCTTCAAAGGAGAAGAGGACCGTGCCTCAAATCTTCAAAAGGGGTATTTCAAAAGATGTCCTGAACGGTATTGGAATCACTATCCTTCTGTTTGCGGTGTCCATTTACCTTCCCCTGGTGGGTTTCTTTTGTGCCGTATTTATTCCCTTGCCGATGATCTTTTATCGTTCGAAACTGGGTCGTAAAGTAGGCGCCTTGATCCCGGCTATGGCTATTATTGTCATGCTGGTGATATTGGGCCGTATCTCGATCGATCTGCTCTTCTTTGTTGAACTGCTGATTCTCGGATTTGCCCTGGGAGAATTTTTTGAAATGAATCTTTCATTGGAAAAGACCATCGGCTATGCGGTCCTGATCGTCTTGGCCACTGGCGTGATTTGCCTCCTGTTTTACAGCAACCTGACGTCCTTTGGGATAACGGTCCTGGTGGCCGATTATGTTTCCAAAAACCTCGAATTATCCCTGAGTCTTTATAAAAGCATGGGAATGTCAGAGGAAAACATTCAACTAATCTCAAACTCGCTCCAAAGTATTCAATACGTATTGATTCGCATTATCCCGGCGTTAGCCATAATGACAACGCTTTTTGTCTCCTGGACGAGCATTCTGATCTCTAAACATCTTCTGATGCGTAAAGGCCTTTTTTATCCCGACTTCGGGACCTTGACGCATTGGAAAGCGCCCGAATTTCTGGTATGGGGAGTCATCGGATGTGGTCTACTGCTTCTGTTTCCGGAGCGGGGAATTAAGATGTTCGGGCTCAACGGTCTTTTGGTTTTGATGACCCTATTTTTTTTTGAAGGCATCGCCATTGTCGCCTTTTATTTCGAAAAAAAACGGTTCCCCAAGGCCCTAAAATTCTTTTTATACAGCCTTATCGCACTGCAGCAATTATTATTGTTATTGGTCATCGGACTTGGATTTTTTGACGTATGGCTCAATTTTAGAAAAATAAAAACCAACAAGAACGAGTAGGCATCAATCTGAGGTGCCGCCGACAGGCAAAGTAAACTAAGATGTTATCGGAGGTCTAACGATGAAGATAATTTTAACAGAAACAATCGATTCTCTAGGCGTTATTGGCAGCGAGGTCACGGTCGCCGACGGATATGCACGCAATTTTCTGCTGCCCCAAAAAAAAGCCGTTTTGGCTACGCCTCAAAACCGAAAAATCCTTGATCAGGAAAAAACCAAATTTGAAATTCAAATTGCCAAAGAAAAAAAATTCGCCCAGGAAATTGCCCAAAAACTCGAAGGTGTAAAGTGTAAAATCGCGGCCAAAGTGAGTGAGGAAAATCGTCTTTACGGTTCGATTTCCACGCGTGATATTGTATCAGCGCTTGACCGCCAAGGGATTGAGGCTCACAAACGAATGGTTCTTCTGAGCGAACCGATCAAAACGATCGGGGTCTATAAAGTGCCGATCCGTATTTATGCGGATGTCGAACCTGAAATCGAAATCGAAGTCGTCCCCGAAGTGTAGCCCGTTATGCGCGTTCAAGTGGAGAGGCCTTTAATTAGTGCCTATCCACGACTAAAAATTGTACTCAAAAGTGTCTAATTCAGAAACGCGGATTTTTGCCGAAGAACTTCGTTCTTCGGCAAAAAGACCATTTATGGATGGACACTAATCGATCATCGGCAGCAATTGTCACCCATTGAGCGACACCATGGCTGATCAGCAATCTTACCCTACAAACGATCCGTCTCTGACCCATCTTCCGCCCCAGAACACAGAAGCTGAAGCATCCATCCTCAGCGCTATTCTGATCGATAATAGCATTTTATTGGATGTCCTTGAACTTCTTTCCCCGGAAGACTTTTATAAATCAACCCATAAGCACATCTTTGCCGGCATGAGTGAGCTTTTCGCAAGGAACGAACCCGTTGATCTGGTGACTTTAACCAATCTGTTGCGTGAGCAAAAGCAGTTGGAAAAAATCGGCGGGGCGACTTATCTTGCCTCCCTCGTGGATTCGGTGCCTTTGGCGGTTAATGCCCAGCACTATGCCCGAATCATCCGTGACAAAGCCGCTTTAAGGTTGCTGATCAAAAAATCAAACGACATTACAAAAAAATGTTTTGAAGACGGCGGCGATGTGGATGGTGTCATCGATTTTGCCGAAAGCGCGATATTTGAAATATCAGGCGAAAAGAACAAGCAGGCATTTTATTCGCTCGGCCAAATTATTGAGACCAACATTGATGCACTTGAAGAAAGACAAGGAAACAAAACGCTGCTGACAGGTGTTCCGACCGGATTTACCTACTTTGACAACCTTACCTCAGGCTGCCAGAATTCTGATCTCATTATTGTCGCTGCTCGTCCCAGTATGGGTAAAACCGCTCTTGCCCTGAACATCGCCCGCAATGCAGCCATAGATGCCAATATCCCGGTCGGCATTTTCTCGCTTGAAATGTCAAAAGAACAGCTTTCCATGCGGATGCTGTGTGCCGAGGCCCGCATCGATTCGTCACGCCTAAGGGGAGGATTTTTTACGCGTGAAGATTGGGTTCAATTAACGGATGCGGCGTCGATCCTGTCCGAAGCACCGATCTATATTGACGACTCGCCCGATATTTCCGCCATGTCTATCCGCGCCAAATCGCGTCGACTCAAATTGGATAAAAACATCGGGATGATTTTCATCGATTACTTACAGCTCATGCGTGGGCCGACAACCGCCGAACGCCGCGATCTTGAAATATCCGAAATCTCCCGATCCTTAAAGGCCTTGGCCAAAGAGATCAATATCCCGGTCGTCGCGCTTTCGCAGTTAAACCGCAAGCTGGAAGAAAGGAGTGACAAAAGGCCTCAATTGTCTGATCTGAGAGAGTCCGGTGCTTTGGAACAAGATGCGGACGTGGTGGCCTTTATATATCGGGATGAAATTTACAACCGAGATGAAAATAACCCCCAAAAGGGGAAGGCTGAAATCATCATTGCCAAACAGCGCAACGGGCCCGTCGGTGTAGTGCAGCTGACTTTTCTTGGAACCTACACCCGCTTTGAGAACATGGCGCTTGAAACCTAGGGGATTTGATTTGCCTTATGTAATTGGCTTCACAAGCCGCACAAGATGAAAAAACTTTTCGGCAATTCCAAGGGACTCAAAGCAAACCAAATCCGCAGTCTCGAAAACCTCTACCGTCGACGCGTCTCACCCGAATCTGTTGTCACTTTTGAAATTGCCCGTGATATCAGCCGCCTCTCGCATGAGTTGCGGCGGCAAATAGGGCTCTTGATTACGCGCCGGGGAAAGATTCTCAGCGTCATCGTCGGTAGTCACCAGCGGATTGTTATCCCCAACACCATTGAATTCCGTTCAGCTCCGGGGCGGCTCAGGGGAATCCGATGTGTTCATACCCATGTAGGCGGAGAAGGCTTAACGCCAGATGATCTAACAGATCTGTCCCTGCTGAGACTCGACATCATGGCCGCCATTACGATTGATGCCGAGGGCCGCCCCTTTGAGGTGCATGTGAGCCACATTCTGCCCCAACGATCTGAGAAAACGCCCTACCAGGTGCTCCCACCTTTACCCCCCAGCCGACTCGATATCGGGTGTATTCAACTTATCCAGGCCCTGGAAGAAGAACTTGGACACAGCAGCGCTTCATATCGCAGCGGTAAATCAATCGAACAGGCGCTTCTGGTCAGTGTCTCCACGGGTTCACAGCAAAACGTGCGTGGTTCCTTGGCTGAATTAAAAGAACTTGCCGCATCGAGCGGGATTGAAATAGTGGGAACCGTTCTGCAGCATCGTCACACACCGGATTCACGGTTTCTGATGGGACGCGGAAAGCTAAGTGATTTAACGATTATGGCACTTCAGAGAGGCGCCACCCTGATCGTTTTCGATCAGGAATTAAATCCATCTCAAATTCGCTCGATGACGGATCAAATCGATCTAAAGGTCATTGATCGAACCCAATTGATTTTAGACATCTTTGCCCAACGCGCCCAAACGCGTGAGGGCAAACTGCAGGTCGAGCTGGCCCAGTTGAAATATCTCCTCCCCCGATTGATTGCTAAGAATACGGCTATGTCACGCTTAACCGGCGGTATCGGCGGCCGCGGTCCCGGCGAAACAAAACTGGAAATACACCGCCGGCGCGCACGAGATCGAATTGTCAGGCTTGAAAAGGAACTTTTGCACGTCCAAAAACAGCGCAAACAACAAAAGGCCATGCGCCACAAACGGGGACTTCCGGTTATTTCGATCGTCGGATATACCAATGCCGGTAAATCGACGCTGCTCAATACGCTTACCAAGAGCAATGTGTTCACCGCAAAACAGCTCTTTGCCACCCTCGATCCATCCAGTCGAAGGCTTAAATTCCCGAAAGAAATCGAGGTGATCATCACCGATACGGTCGGTTTTATTAGAGACCTTCCCCAGGATCTTCTGGTAGCCTTTCGCGCCACCTTGGAAGAGCTTGAAAGCGCGGATCTCCTTTTACATGTCATCGATATCAGCAATCCCCGCGTTGAAGAACAGATCGCATCGGTGGAAACCATTTTGTCCGATCTCAAACTGCAGGATATTGCCCTGTTGCGGGTTTTTAACAAACAAGATCTCATCAACTCTGGTGTTTGCAGGCACCTGGCAAAGATCCACGATGGCATTCCCATCTGCGCCAAAGACAAATTTTCTCTAATGCCGCTAATCCAAAAGATGGAAGATGCGATTGAGCGATCTCTGAGGTTGCGCTCTGGCGGGGATCTTTAAAATGGGTTGACATTCAGGGAGTGACTAATATAGATAAGGCCCCT
Organism: uncultured Desulfobacteraceae bacterium; assembly: GCA_964530095.1. GTDB lineage: Bacteria > Desulfobacterota > Desulfobacteria > Desulfobacterales > CAZHA01 > CAZHAH01. The sequence goes on from CAZHAH010000006.1 coordinate 41,186, forward strand.
TATGGATTTAGCGACGGTACAACGTATCGGAGTCGCCGCCGCCTACAAGGGCGCAAAGGTGCTTCGTCTTCATTTTGGCACAATTTCGAAAATCGATAAAAAAGGGGCTATTGATCTGGTAACCGAAGCGGACATCGCATCCGAGAAAGCCATCATCGATACCATCCGCAACGTTTTTCCGGAGCATGGTCTGCTGGCCGAAGAGAGCGGTTTAAGCAAACCCCAGGCCCAATACAATTGGATTATCGATCCATTGGACGGAACAACGAATTTTGCCCATAACCTGGGGATTTTCTGCATTTCAATCGCATTCGCCAATGTCGACCAGATCCAAATGGGCGTTATCCTGAATCCCATCACGGGCGAGCTTTTCACGGCGACTCAGGGGATGGGAGCCAGCTTGAATGGACATCCGATCCGAGTCTCAAATACATCAAGCGTTTCCGATTCTCTTTTGGTAACCGGCTTTCCTTATGATAAAAAGGATCATCTTGAACCCCTTTTGAAGCGGTACGGCAATTGTCTGAAATCTTCACAAGGCGTTCGCCGGCTTGGCTCGGCAGCGCTCGATCTCTGTTCTGTCGCCTGTGGCCGGTTTGATGGATTTTGGGAGGAAAATTTAAAACCCTGGGATACCGCGGCTGCGACCCTTATTGCAGCGGAAGCAGGAACTCTGATAACGGATTTCGCCAATCAGCCTTTCACGATTCACAAAAAACAAATACTGGCCACCAACGGTAAAATACATAATGAGATGCTTGCATTATTAGACCTAAAGGATCGAATATGAAAATACCTCAAACGAACCACCGCTCTTTGGATGATCATTTAGGATGTTTCGGTAATTTTGGTATGGAGGACCCGATCTGCAATCGCTTTTGTGCGTTGCGCATACGCTGTACGATTGCACGCGATGAAAATATCCGCATGGAAATTTTTGAAGACCTTCTTTTGGGGGATGACCTGATGTTAAAAATTCAGTAGACCCCCGTCGCTGGCCGGTCCTGACGGTGGGTGCCTGCAGGAGGGTTTTAGTAGTCGCCCGCGTCGAGTTTCTGGCAGAAGTACTCCACCTGTTTGCGTATCAAACCGTTTCCTTTTAACTCTCGTTCAATCGTCCCGATGGAGTGAAGCGCCGTGGCATGATAGCGGTTAAAGCTCTTGCCGATTGCGTGCAAGGGTTGCTCTGTATAGTTGCGGGCCAGGTAAATTGCCACCTGACGGGGTCTTACAATCGACTGTTTGCGCGAGCGCGAAACAATTTCTTTTGCAGTAATTCGATAATACTTACAAACCAGCTTTTTAATGACATCGATGGTTATGCTTTGGCGCTGCCGAGCGATGTTTTGGACCACTCCTTCGGCAAGTGCCAAATCAACCGGAACACCCATGAGTGAAGCCCTGGTGGTGACATTTTCCAGGCCGTTCTTCAGGAGTCGAATATTTTCGGTCAATTCACCCGCCAGATAATGAATGATATCTTGAGGTACATTATATCCATTTAGCTTGTCTTTTTTTTGCAGAATTCTGACGCGTGTTTGAAAGTCGGGTGTTTCAATCGTGGAGATAAGGCCGCAGGTCAAACGTGATCTTAGTTTGTCGTTTAGTTTGGGAATCTCCGCCGGCAGATAACAGCTAGAAAAAATGATCCTTTTTTGAGCGCCAAACAGGCTGTCGAGCGTTAGGGCAAGCTCAATTTGAGTTTGTTCTTTTCCGCTCAAGTAATGCACATCTTCCAGCAGCAAAACATCACATCGATTGCGGTATTTATCTTTGAATACTCCGATTGAATTGGTTTTAAAGGCCTGAATCATTTCATTTGCAAACTCATCGGCCGTTATATAATAGACCCGATCCGAAGGACGCTTCGCCAGAATCTGGTGTCCGACGGCCTGGGAAAGATGGCTTTTGCCGAGCCCTGTCTTTGACAATAAAAATAATGCGTTCGGTTTGTGTTTTTTGCGTGCGGCAAAGGCGAGCGAAGCCGAGTATGCAAAACCATTGCTTTCCCCGACTACAAATTGGTCAAAGGTAAAATCTTGTCGTAAAAAATGACCATTGTGGGGTTGGGTATTCATCCGGGGTAAGGAGATCTGACGGTCATCTTTGACTTTGCGTTTAGGTCCTTTTACGCCATTGCTTACCTCAATAAAAAGCTCACACTTATCTGAGACTGCTTTGTGAACTTCCGCAATGAGGAGTGGGCCATAATGATCAAGGATCCATTTTTTGGAGAAATGATTGGGGCATGAAAGGACCATCCGGATAGGTGTAGCTTCGCCACATCTGATGGGATCGACCCACATCCGAAAAGCGTGATCCGAAATGTGGGGTTTGATTGAAGACTTTACCGCTTCCCAAGCAGATTTCATAAGGCCTCGTCGCAAAAAATGCCGAATTAATTCATTCGGATAGGTGGATTAGAACTAGAAATATTAACGAAATTACCGGTTTGAAACAATTATCGAAGATTAATCGGATGAATCACACCAGGATTGGAAAGTGTTTAAAAGATATCGCCAAATGTGTCAAATCGGATCATACTCATTTATTGCTCGCACCTTAACCGCACTCAATTAATTTATATCTTACTGTATTTATAAATATTAATTTTTTAACCCGATCCAACTCCTCTGAAATACAAAACTTTTTCAAAAACGATTTTTATCAAGCGATTTTAAATATATCCAACATTATGAACAATTTGTTAACAATTGTATTTTCTCTGATTATCTTAAAAATTCTTCGATAATCTTTAATTATTAAAATAAATGACTTTTTTTCTCACCAATGTGTCATTCCCAATTGATGGATGTTAAGGTCCATTTTTTGAGGGATTTTATTTGAAAATCATTACCGGGCGCTATATTATATTAGAATTTTAGCTCTCGGTTTGCATTCATTTCACAAAACACTAATTTAACCAAAACAATTCAATATGAATCATCAAAAAATCGTCATTAAGGGGGCACGCCAGCACAATCTAAAGGATATCGATGTTCAGATTCCTCGCAATAAACTGGTCGTTGTAACGGGCCTTTCCGGTTCGGGAAAATCAACTCTTGCATTCGATACCCTTTATGCCGAGGGACAGCGGCGTTATGTGGAATCCCTTTCCACCTATGCGCGTCAATTTCTAGAACGAATGGAGAAACCCGATGTCGACCTGATTGAAGGGTTATCACCGGCCATTGCCATCGAGCAGAAAACCGCCGGGCACAACCCGCGCTCTACAGTTGGAACGGTAACGGAAATTTATGATTATCTGCGACTTTTATTTGCACGCATCGGCACGCCGCATTGTTATCAATGTGGTTCTCCCATTACATCGCAGACGGTGGATCAAATTGTTGACAAGGTGATGTCTCTGCCCGAGGGTTCTAAGATTTTCATTCTGGCTCCGTTGATCTCGGAACAGAAAGGAACCCATGAAAAACTTTTGAATCGACTCAAAAGAGAAGGCTTTGCGAGGGTCCGTGTGGACGAACAGATGTTTGAAATCGACGCCCTTTCCAAATTGGCAAAAAATAAAAAACACACCATCGAAGTGGTCGTCGATCGTCTGGTTATCAAACCTAAAATGAAAAACCGCCTGGCAGACTCACTTGAATTGGCCCTATCCCAGTCTGACGGGCTGGCTAAGATTGATGTTGCAGATCGAAATCCCGTGCTTTTCAGTGAAAAAGCGGCCTGTGTTAATTGCGGCATCAGCTACCCCGACTTTACCCCGACCAGTTTCTCTTTTAATTCGCCGCAAGGGGCCTGTCCCCGTTGCGACGGGCTCGGTTTAACAACCGAGTTCGATCCAAATCTTATCGTCCCCAATCCCGACTTATCTTTAAGAGAAGGCGCCGTATTGCCCTGGGCCAATCGCAATTCGGTCTATTTTGCGGAATTTCTGGATGCGCTGACATCATACTTTAGAGTCAATATCTATATCCCTTATAAAGACCTTCCCGACAACTTTAAACACATACTCCTTTACGGATCCGGGGCCGAAGAGATCCCTTTTTATTTTGAACGCCACAGCCGCAGGGTTACGTACAAGAAAACATTTGAAGGGATCATCCCCCAACTCAAACGACGCTATCGCGAAACCGATTCCAACTGGTCCCGTGAGGAAATCCGCCAATATATGAACTTCAGGCCCTGCAGCGAATGCAACGGCGCCAAACTAAACCGGGAAAGCCGCTCTGTAAAGGTCGGCGACCTCTCTATATCGGAAGTTACCGCCCTTTCGGTGCTCAAGGCCGGTACCGTTATTAAAAACCTTGAACTCAACGGTAAAAAAGCGTTTATCGCCAAACGGATTTTAAGAGAGATTGACGCACGACTGGGATTTCTTAAAAATGTGGGGCTCTCCTATTTAACCCTTGATCGATCGGCGCATACCCTCTCCGGAGGTGAAAGCCAACGCATCCGTCTGGCTACCCAGATCGGATCGAAATTGACTGGCGTCCTTTATGTCTTGGATGAACCCAGCATCGGGCTTCACCGACGCGACAATCAGCGTCTGCTTGAAACCCTGATGCGGATGCGCGATCTTGGCAATACCGTTCTCGTTGTGGAGCACGATGAGAAGACAATACAGTCGGCCGATTTTGTAGTGGATATGGGGCCTGGAGCCGGTGTAAATGGTGGCTATGTTGTGTTTGAGGGAACTCCTCAGGGACTGGGACGGCATCCCAAATCGCTGACCGGGCTTTATCTCTCCGGGCGCAAGCGTATCGGAATTCCCGCTCAAAGACGGCCGGTGACAGAAAAAAAAATCATTATTCAGGCGGCGTCGGCTAACAACCTCAAACATATCGACGTCGAATTTCCGTTGGGGTGTTTCATTTGCGTGACTGGCGTTTCGGGATCGGGAAAATCAACCCTCGTCTTAGAAACCTTGTTCCGTACCCTTTCACAACGACTTTATCGTGCCAAAATTTCAGCCGGCGCTCATGCAATGGTGCTGGGCCTTGAATATATCGATAAAGTGATCCATATCGATCAGTCTCCGATTGGTCGAACCCCGCGCTCCAATCCCGGGACTTACACCGGCTTATTTACTTTTATCCGTGAGCTCTTCGCCAAAACGACCGAAGCGCGTATGCGGGGTTATAAGCCGGGCCGATTCAGTTTTAACGTTAAGGGGGGAAGGTGCGAGGCTTGCCGGGGGGATGGTATCATCAAAATCGAAATGCACTTTCTTCCCGACGTCTATGTGACCTGTGATGTTTGCCAGGGAAAGCGATACAATCGCGAAACACTTGAAGTTCGGTATAAAGGCAAAACCATCGCCGACGTTCTTGATATGACTGTCAACCAGGCGTTTAACTTCTTTAAAAATATAGGTCCGATTCGCTTAAAGCTAAAAACATTGATCGACGTGGGGCTCGGATATATCCGGATCGGCCAGCCCGCCACGACCCTTTCGGGAGGGGAAGCCCAGCGGATTAAGCTGGCGCGGGAGCTTAGCAAAAGGAGCACCGGAAAAACGGTCTATATCCTGGACGAACCCACCACCGGTCTCCACCCCGACGATATTAAAAAACTCCTTAATGTCCTGAATCAGCTGGCCGATGCCGGCAACACCATTATTGTCATCGAACATAACCTGGATGTCGTCAAAACCGCCGATCACATCATCGACTTGGGACCGGAAGGCGGGGACCTTGGCGGCTATGTGGTGGGATGCGGCACCCCGGAAAAGATTGCCGCATTGAAGGGCTCTTATACCGGAAATTTTTTAAAAAAGATTCTTTAAGCGTAATGGGTGGCTGTAAAAAAAGCAGGGCTGCGTCAACACAATAACACAGCCCTGTTTTTTGTTTGGATGTAATTCTTAATGACCGGCCCCAAATAGTCCCGCAATTGCAGCCGCCTGCGGATGCGCATAAATCAGAATCAGCGCAATAACCAAGGCGTAGATACAAAGCGATTCAATCATGGCCAGACCGATCAGCATGGTGACAGTCACTTTACCGGAAGACTCGGGATTCCGGGCAATTCCTTCGACTGCCGATTTCAGCCCGATCCCCTGGGCAATGCCACAGAAAGATGCGGCAACGGCGATTCCAAAACCGGCTGCTGTGACACACGCGATGAAAAATTCAAGTGCTTTTACTTCCATAATCTACCTTACCTCCTTTTTATATTAGTTCGGGGCTTCTTCCTTTAACCCACGATTAACCCACAATGATAAACGCTAGCTTGAAGTTTGAACTAAAAAAATGGCTTTGACAGGGTCCGTTTTTTTTAATGCGCATGTTCCATGGCGCTTGAAAAATATATGATCGAAAGCAGAAAAAAAACAAAGGCCTGTACCAAAGCGACAAATATTCCGAGTGCCATGATGGGCAGGGGTGCCAAAAAAGCACCCGCAAGGCTAAATAAAATGGCTAAAACGATTTCATGCCCCATCATATTCCCGAATAATCGGAAAGACAGCGAGAGCACCCGTGCCAGATGGCCGATGATTTCGATGATAAAAATCAAGGGACTCATCCACCAAATCGGGCCCATAAAATGCTTGATATATTTGACACCGTGATACTTCACACCGATAAAATGGGTAAATGCGAAAACTGTAAGTGCGCACCCGGCCGTTGTATTGAGGCTGGCCGTGGGCGGAAAAAATCCCGGTATGAGACCGATCAAATTACATGTTGCGATATAGATAAAGACGGTGGCAATGACGGGGAGGAACCAACGGCTTTCTTCGCCTGCTGTTTCAACCATAAATTCCTCGAGTCCGGAAACCAGGATTTCAAAAAAATTTTGGCCTTTGGAGGGAATGAGGCTAACACCCTTGGCGGCAACTCCCCCCACAACGATGAGGAATACCATCACCACCCATGAGTAGATGACATGCGGATATGCATGCGCAAAATGATCCAGTCCGATCAGCTCGAATAATTTAACAAAAATGAGATAGGGATGTTCCACCTTAAAACTCCTCCTTGAATATGAGTTTTTTACATTCCCGAAGCGTTGCCAGGACAATGCTCAACACAACCACCGAAAGACCGATGAACAACCCGATGGGATGTACGTAGTGTTTTGAAATTAGAAAAAATATGATAACCCCGCTGGCGATAAAACGGGCATAATACTTGGCCAATACCACATTATGCGAGGCAAGATGGGGAGGGCGGAGGGCTTTTTGTAAAGTCCGTGATAGGAGGTGAAAGTTCACGGTCACAATCAGACCGCCGAATAAAACACCCCTTACGAAATCACCCGAGGACACCATTAATGCGGTAAGCGTGGCGGCACCCAGCAGGATCCAGTTTGCTCGCGTAACAAATTTTAAAATGCGTGTTTGAATTTCCATTCGAGTTAAAACCGTCGCGTCTTTTTAATGGCCAACCCGATGTTCCTGTATCCCGCTGCTATCCCCAGTCCGAGAAAAATGAGCGTCAACCATGGCGAACTGTCAAATTTGCGATCAAGGTATACCCCGATGGCCAGACCGATGAAAATCGCCAAGGCGATCGAAAACCCCAGGCTGCTGTAATAAGCCAGTTCTCTTATCGTCCGTCTAGTTTCTCGTTTCATGAAAGTGGGGACAGGCAGGATCCGAAACAGATCCGATTTTGACGTACCGCCTCTAACATACGCAAATTCTCAAGTCAATCTTAAATTGATCTTTTTAGCATTAAATCAAGCTTCAAATGCTGAGCCGCAAATACCGGCCCATCCAGACAGGCATGCAGATATTTTGAAGGACTTTCCTTGGCTTCGACCGCACAGCCGAGGCAAGCCCCCATGCCGCAGGCCATTATGGTCTCGATGGAAACCTGACACGGCACGGCATACTTATGGGCCAGTCTGCCCACATGGACCAGCATCTCAACCGGTCCACAGGCCAAAAGCATATCCGGCCTTTTGCTTGCTACGGCCTTTTTAAGCGAATGGGTTACGAGACCGCACTCGCCAGTGCTGCCGTCCTCGGTTGTGACATATATCCGAACCCCCAAAGCACTAAAATGGTCGCGGCACAATAAATCAGCTTCCGTTCTTGCACCCAAAAAAAGCGCGCACTCCGACATATCGACGCCTTGCGACTTTAAACATGAGGCCAAAAGAACCATGGGTGCCACACCAATCCCTCCGGCCGCCAGGTAATAGACGTGGGCCGCATCGGAAATTTCAAACCCTCTGCCCAGAGGTCCCAGCAGTTGAACGCTGTCGTTTTGAGCGAGTGTGCTGAACCGCTGCGTGCACCTGCCGATGACTTGGTATAGGATTTCAAGGCCTTTTATCCGGCCTTGAGACAAAATCAAACGATGAACCGAAAAGGGGCGGCTTAACAAAGGAAATGCCTGATCGGTCAGGCGCAGCATTACAAATTGCCCCGGAACGGTTCGGGCATAGCCTTGGTTGCATTCTAAACCCAGGCGGTAATAGCTCGGGCCGACCTTTTGGTTCCACATCACCTTAACGTTTTCTTGCAGCATCATTGACGCCTCAATTCTCAAGATTCATCTTAAACCGATGGCGACGGCAAACCGGCCTGTTACCCCTTCCCCACGGTAAGAATAAAAAAGATCGCTGCGGCAGCATGTGCATATCCCACTCATGCATATGTTCTTCTTCATTATCCCTGCCGCACACAACTGGTCAAGACTAAGCGACCATAAATCAAAATGATGTGTGTCTGTTTTATATTTCCAGAATTTTTTCGGAATTTCGCTTTTATAGTTTACAAATTCGGCACAGCAAGGGCCCAGCGACGGGCCGATTCCGGCCCTGACGTCACCCGCGTAGGTGCCGAATCTATTTGTCATTACCCCTATCGTTTTTTGGATAATATTTTGGATATTTCCCCGCCAGCCACAGTGTGCATTGGCCGCAACCCTGCGAACAGGGTCAAACAACAAGACCGATTGGCAGTCGGCCACCTGCACCACCAATAACCGTTGCGGTAAATTGGTGACGATCGCATCTCCTGCGGGGGCGCCTCCGTCCTCCCCTTCTTTGTACACGATCGTTTTTTGATCGATAACGACTACATTCGTGCCATGCAACTGAGTCACAAAAACAAGTTCGCAATCAGATAGGCAATTTGCAACCAGCTCACGGTTTTGCTCTACATTGACGGGATCGTCTTTTTGGCCAAAACTCACATTTAGGCCGCGGTATGGGGCCTGGCTATAGCCTCCCGAGCGCGTAAATATCGCATGTTGCACGTCCGCAAATGCGCCCAGATGAGGAAACTGGAAAAATGCGGCACCATTTTTCTTTACAAACCGCAATCCCGTTTTTTCTGGTTTCATCATTGACGATCTCGTAATAAGTTGCGAATTCAATTATAGATGGCTAAGTAAAAAGGTTCATATACAAGGTGTAGTGTTTTTTCAGGAACGAGGCCATACATGTAGTATGCCGAGTGTCTGAAAAAATATTACAACGCAGTTGATGGGACTTTTTACGACGCCATTAATCCTTAAACGGCTCGTGCCAGTGTCAGCACATCGACCTGGTTAGCGCCGGCTTTTGTTAATACCCTGGCGCACTCATTGGCCGTGGCGCCGGTGGTATACACATCATCCACCAGAAGGATGCGTTTATCGGTTACCATGGATCCGTCGCTGACTCTGAAGGCATTTTTTATATTGACCAACCGTTGTTTGCTCCCCAGTGCGGTCTGAGACTCGGTGCGGCGGATCCTTTCAAGAATATTTTTCTTGGCAATGCGCGGCATTACAATTTCAGGGGCCATTCGACTCCATTCCTTCATGATCAGATGCGCATGGTTGAAGCCCCTTTTTCTAAGGCGCTTACGGTACAGCGGGACCGGAACAATCAGATCGATGTCTTTCTCCTTCCAGTGCTGTCGGAAAGTGGCCCACAGTAATTGTCCCAGCGGTTCGGACATCTCGATCTTGGCCTGGTATTTAAACCGGTGGATAACGGCCGTCAGGGTTGAATGGTAGACACCTGCCGCCCGGGCCCTGGCAAATCGCCCGGGTGCCGCCAGACAGGCGCCGCAAAGATGATCGTCGGCTTCTCGACTTTTGAACAGATAGCCGCATTGAGTGCACATCGGCGATTCGATCGGAATGAAATCTTGCGCACAGGCAGGGCATAAGAACCGATCCATCAGCTGCGCAAAGTGCCCTGACAGGGTAAGTGGTTTCCCTATCGTTTTGGCCGGGGGATGATACAAGCGGTTACAGATATAGCATTTTGACGGAAAAATGGCTCTTTGCAAAATTTTGACAGTTCGCCCCAATAAGGCCTGTGTCTTGGTTTCGATTGGCATGTCGCTGGAATTCAGTCTTGTCAAATTATGACGGTTTACCGTTGTGTGGTCTTTGCTCCAGGCCCAAAATAATGCTTTCTCTGCCGCAATGCTTCATAAAGAGCAATACCCCCGGCCACCGAAGCATTTAACGAATCGATCATGCCGCTCTGGGGAATCGATAGCAAGAAATCGCACTCCCGCTTTATCAAAGTTCTGATCCCCTTTTGTTCCCCTCCCACGATAAGGGCCAGGTGGCCTGTGAGATTGCAGGAAAAAAGCGATTGATCGGCAGCGGACGCAAGGCCGGCAATCCAGATGCCTTTATTTTTCAAATGCCCGATGGTTGCGGTTAGATTTGTAACCTGATGCAGCAGAACATGCTCCAGCGCCCCGGCTGATGCTTTCGATACCGCAGGAGATGGCGGCGCCGCCCGGTCCTTGGGGAGGATAATCCCATCGACACCGGCACAAGATGCCGTTCGGATCAAACCCCCAAGATTTTGCGGATCGGTCACACTATCCAGCATTAATAAAAAGGTGGCTTGATTTTTATCTCTCGCTTTGGCGAAAATGGTCTCAATTGGCACAAAAGCGTACGGGCTTGCCTTGGCAGCGATCCCTTGATGTCTGTCCGTACCGGTTATGGCTTTCAGTTCGGATGGCCTCACCCGCTCGACAGGTATTTGGGCCTGCTTCGCCAGCATCTGTATCTGCGCCTTCGGCCGGCTATGTTTCTCAGTCGCAATCCATATCTGATCAATTGTCCGGCGCCCGGCCTTGAGCGCCTCATTTACGGGATGAACACCAAAGAGTACTTCCGCCTTCATGCCACTTCGCTCTGGATTGCTATGTCTGCTTTTGATATCAATTTCTCGACTGGATCGATGATCGGTCAGGGGTAAAGCTTGCGCTCCACCCCATTCGATTTCCGATGCCGATACCCTTCAATAATTGCGATGACTTCGTCAACCGCCGTAGACAATTCGTCATTGATGATTCGATGGCGGTAAAGATATTTTAGATCCATCTCTGCTTTAGCGTTGGCGATCCGTTTTTCGATTAAATCCCAGGTTTCCGTCCCACGAAATTCGAGACGCTCCCGTAACGTTTCCAACGTCGGGGGCATGATAAAAACGGTGATACATCGGGGATACTTTTTTAAAATCTGTTGCGTTCCCTGAACATCGATATCCAGCAAAAGATCTCCCCCGGAAGCGATGTAGGCATCGATAACCGCGGCGGAAGTGCCGTAATAGTTCCCGTGAACCTCGGCCCATTCAGCCCAGCGGTTCGTTTGAATCCCCTTTTTAAAATCGTCTACGGTAATAAAAAAATAATCGATACCCTCCTTTTCACCTTTGCGGGGTGAGCGGGTCGTATATGATATCGAATAAGACATGTCGGGAAAGTGCCTGCGCACGGCCGCGCAAAGGGTTGTTTTACCTGCACCCGAAGGGGCTGAAAAGATATAAATCCGGCCTGCCCTAGTTTTGGGGTTCTTTAAGGAGTTCATAGCGCTGGGAGATGGTTTCCGCTTGGATTGCCGAAAGAATAATATGATTACTGTCCATAATAATCATCGAGCGGGTTCTGCGGCCATGCGTCGCATCGATAAGCCGTTTTTCATTTTTGGCTTCATCTTTTAAGCGCTTCATCGGCGCTGAATTCGGTGAAACGATGGCAACTACCCGTTCCGCTACAGCCGTGCTGCCGAATCCGATATTCAATAGTGTTTGTTCCATGATTCCCTCCCCCACGTGCTACTCTATATTTTGTACTTGTTCTCTGATCTTTTCGAGTTCCGATTTAGCGTCTACGACCAGATGAGCGACATTGGCTTTTACGGTTTTCGATCCAATGGTGTTAAATTCGCGGTTAAGCTCCTGCATCAGAAAATTGAGCTTACGCCCGCAGGGCACATCCGATGACACGAACTTGCGAAACTGTTCGATATGGCTTTGAATTCTTACGATCTCTTCAGAAATATCACTTCGATCGGCTAAGAATGCAGCCTCCTGCGTCACGCGCGAGCGGTCGAGTTCTACAATCCCTTCGGTTAGGATCGATACCCTATCGCTCAGATTTTGTTGGTAATGCAAAAGCAGGTCCTGCGACTCATTTTCTATTTCTAATATGCTTTGTTCCAACAAATCAATTCGCCCCCTAAAATCACGCCCAATGATATCGCCCTCTTTTACTCTCATCCGATCCAGATCACCGATCGCTTCGTTGATGCAGTCGGCCACATCCGGCCAGGAGGCACCGTAATCCTTCTCAATTTCCACCGGGTTGATGATTCCCCCTTCGCTGACAAAAAGATCCAAGGTGATTGGGGTATCTTCCAAACCCAGCAAATCTTTTAATTTGACAAGCGAATCGTGGTAATCTTTGGCTTTGGCTTCATCGATTTTAAATTGAGTCGTTTGGTCTTCCTCCGCGTGCAAGCGTATCATTATTTCAATCCGTCCTCGGCTCACCTTTTCTGAAATAAGCCCCCTTACCTTATCTTCAAAGGGGAGCAGCCCCTGCGGAGCCCTGAGGGAGATATCAAGGTAGCGGCTGTTAAAAGAACGAATTTCCACCGCCACGGTTCCTGCTTTGCTCATTTTTTCAGCATTCCCGAAGGCCGTCATGCTTTTCATCATTTTCGCGCTTGCTCCCTTTTTAAATCGATCCTATATTTATTACGTGCCATGGTAAGAAAATCGATAATTTCCGGGTCCGCATAATCCGGGTAAGTCCACGGCAACGGCCGTAGGGCTTTGTTCTGATAAATCAATGTCAAATCGGCGTAAATCCCCCGCTGCAGATAAATACGATGTGTGAAATTTTTACCGCTGGCAAGGACAAATCGTTCATGCAGCAGATACCCCGGGTCGATGTTGATCTGTCGGCCGTTTTCGGCACTGAATTTCTGCTCGAGTTTGTTGGTTGCCAGTTTGATCGCTGCCAGGGCCTCCTGATCAATCAGGGAGTTAAAGGCCATTATGCGTCGCCAGAGCGGGGAACCCAGTTCCCCTGCATAATACTCCGTGTAATCAAACGGCAGCCATGAACTGATCAGATCGATGGCCCCGAATCTTTCGATCAGATCCTCTGTGACAGGGGTCAAAAGCGACTTCTCTTTCGTGAAAAGACCGACCACCAGTTTGGCCGGCTCAGCCGGTTGTGGGATACTCATCGGATGTCCGGATTCAGTCTGATCATCAGGTTATCGGCTTGGCCTCATCGATCAACATGATCGGAATATCATCCTTGATCTCATACATCAGTTTGCAGTTGTTACAAATAAGTCCGTCTTGCGCCTCGGTCAGATAGATGGCGCCCTTGCACTTCGGACAGGCCAAAATGTCAAGTAATTCCGGGTTGAGAGCCATTTACTCCTCCTTTGTCTTTAATAATAAAGCAATCCTTTACCCTTTGCTGAAGCTTCTGTTCAACATTCGTGTAAACATCTGCCACGCTGATTTGTTTCATGCAATCCGTGCTTTGGCAGCGCCGCTTGAGACATGGGCTGCAGTCCAATTCTGCTCGAACTACCCGATGCCCGTCACCAAAGGGGCCGGTTCGCCAGGGAGCCGTGGGTCCGAAAAGGGCCACTAGGGGCGCCCCAACAGCAGCAGCCAGGTGCATTGGCCCGGTATCGGTGGCAATGACACACCCGGCCTGTTGATAAATGGCCGCCAGCATTTTCAGGGTTGTTTTTCCGGCTAGATTCACAGCCCCGCCCCCCATATGAGATTCAATTTCGGCAATTTCTAAGCGATCTTGTTCACTCCCGGTAAATACGACTTTGGTCTTTAAGTCCGCCATGATTTGACTTGCCAGGCGGGCAAATTTGGTGTTGCCCCAACGTTTGGTTCTCCATTTTGCCATCGGGTTGATGGCCACAAAAAGCGTATCTTCCCCAATACCGTGACGATCAAGAAGATCGGTTATTTTTGCACGATCTTCGGCTGTAACCGGAATATGGTAGTGAATATCACGCGAATGGGCCCCGATCGATTCAATCAGCATCATTCCTCGGGTCAAGGCGTGGATTTCCATATCAACCGGCTTCACTTTCTCGTTATAGAACAGATAACTGCATTCCATGTGGTCCATTCCCTTATCGAAACCGATTTTTCTTTTGCCCCTGGCCAACCCGACTAAAACACCGCTTTTTAAAAGGCCTTGAAAATCAATAATAATATCATATTCTGTATCTCTTAGGATACGCACAAATTGTAGTATGGCGCTTGCATTTTTATGCCAATGCAAACCGAAAAGGCCTTTGACCCATTCTTTTCGTTTGGAGATTAACACGCGATTCAGGGCTGCATGCGCTTGAATCAAACCTGCCGCCGCCTCTTCGACTAGCCATGTGATATGGGCCCTGGGGTACTGTTTGCGGATGGCGTTTAACGCCGGCAATGTATGAATAACATCACCGATTGCGCTTAATTTCACAATAAGAATATTCACATCAATTCCTTAACCGCAAGTAAGACGGTTTGGACATCGATTCGATCCATACAGTTCAAATGACCCTCGGGGCATTCGCGATGCAGGCAGGGGCTGCAGTCCACGGGCACACTGACAACACGGCTTTTGGGGTTCAAAGGCCCGGTTGCACCAGAATCCGTGGATCCGAATATGGCAACCAGAGGCACCTTGAGCGCTGCCGCCACGTGCATCAAACCGGAATCATTGGTGATCAATATGCGGCATCTTTCAATCAGGGCCATGGCCTCTTTAAGCGATGTTTTCCCCGCCAAGTTGACCGGCGTGTGGTGCATCATTTGGGCGATTTGTCGTCCAAAAGGGCCATCTTCCGGCCCTCCAAAGAGCAGGATATGCGCTCCTAAAAGTTGATGGATTCGATCGGCCAGTTCTGCATACCGCTCGGGAAACCATTGCTTAGCAGGTCCATAGGCGGCACTCGGATTGATTCCGACAAGAGGCGCGTTTAATCCGACCCCATATGCCTCTAATATTTCTTGAGCGCGGTTTCGTATGTCATTTTCAAGTCTCAGATAAAGATCAAAGTGGTCGTCATGAAATCCGAACACCCTAAGAAGGTTTAAATAATACTGTGTCTGGTGTATTTTTGTTAGCGCCGACGGTCTGTTAAGCGGATGGGTTAAAAGCCATTTGCGACCGTCCGCGGCGTATCCGATCCGGCAAGGAATCTGCGCCAAAAATGCGATCAGTGCCGCTTCAAAGGCATTCTGCAAAACGAGTGCCGCGTCAAATCGATATTGCCGCAGTTCCTGAATCAGCCGCATCTTTCCGATTAAACCCTTGTGCCGACCCTCTGACTGATAAAGCATAACCGCATCGACATGAATGCTATTTTCAAAAACCGGTGCCACCCACGGTTTGGTGAGAATGGTTATTTGCGCTTCAGGCAAATTTCTTCGCAGCGCTTGAACGGCAGGCGTTGTCATGATCGCATCACCGATCCAATTGGTGGATCGGATCAGAAGCCGTCGGATGCGGCCGGGATCGATCGTTTCTCCCATCATTATCCTTTCTCATTCCACGCCGTTCAATTAGCCATCTGTTTGGAGATGAAGTCCCTAAAAGAGGCTTCCGGCTCAAAGCGCACTTCAAGTCCCATTACGACCAGATCGACTTGCCCTTTTCCCCATCGCGACATCCGCACGTAGTCTTTATCGGTTGTCACGACCATATCAGCCTGCTCCGCGTGGGCGGTATTAAAAATCGTCTTTATCTCACGCTGGGAATACCAATGGTGATCCGCGAATTCGGCAAATCCAATGATTTGGCAGCCAAACCCCTCCAAAGTCCTCCGAAATCCGGTGTTGCTCGCCAAGCCACAAAACGCGTATACTTTCCGATCCTTGAGCACCTTGCTGCAAGAAAGCTGCGCCGCCTGATCTCGCAGCTGGCCCACCTTGGCGTGGCAGGTGATGATGGCTCGGATTTGAGGAATGCGTATCGCTTGAAATACGGGCTTATCGCCAGCCTGACTTTTTATCTGAGCCTCGTCGGTTGCAGCGGGTTTAGAAAGCACGGAACTTGAGCGCATCATTACAAATGCATCTCCTCGCGCAAGCGCCGAAGGGGGTTCGCGCAGAGGGCCCCGTGGAAGAAGGTGCCCGTTTCCAAAAGGGCGCCGAGCGTCTAAAAGAACGATATCGATATCACGTGCCAGTTGACGGTGCTGAAAAGCGTCATCCAGAATGATCACGTCCGGCGTAAATTTCTGTACTGAGCGCAGGCCTGTCGCAAAACGATTTTTGCCGATCATAACCGGAATATCTTTTAGCTGTTGGGCCATCATAAACGGTTCATCTCCCGCTGCCCGGACCTTCATCAGCATCGTTTGACCGTCGCTTACGATTCCACCGACGGCTTCGGCGGTTCCCTTGTAGCCCCGGCTGATAATAACCGCATGATACCCCATTTGGCGAACGATCCGGGCCACCCGCAAGGTCGTCGGTGTTTTTCCGGTTCCACCAACTGTCAGATTTCCGATCGATATCACCTTGCAGGTGAGTTTGTGAGGCTTTCGCCATGCCTGCTGAAAGTATTTTTGACGGATCTTTATTGCGACTCCATAGCCGACCGAAGGCGCATATAGCAGCCATGCCAAACCATGAAAACGCGCATACCCCTCGCTGTGGATCACCTCTAGAACTCTTCGGCGGAAGTTTTTCATACGGATTTTGACAAAGTTTGATTATTCGGCATTGAGCAAAAGAATAATTCCCACACACAAAAAAAGGAGATTTGCCGTCCATGCCGCGATAAAGGGAGGAAGCATCTCCCCGTAACCCAAGGACACGCAAAAACTATAGAAAACCCAGTATAAAAATGCAATTCCGATGCCGTAAGTAACACTGATCGGCAGCCCTTCCTTGACTTTTTCGCGAACCCCGATTCCGGTTCCCACCAGTACCATGATAATGCATACAAAAGGCAGGGCGGTTTTGCCGTAAAGATCCACCCGGTAGCTGGTGGCATCGTATCCTTCGGCTTCGACTTTACGGATGTATTCCAGAAGTCCCTTAAAATTCATTTCCTCTGATTTTTTGATCACGTGTTTTAAATCATCGGGAATGAATTCCAGGTTTTCGACTCTGTTTTGGGTCAAGGTCATATCATATTGACCATTTTTTCTATTCAGCTTCTGCTCCATAATTTCAGTTAACAACCAATCGGATTCCTGAAAAATCCCCCTTTTTGCGTCTATCCTTTTAATCAGGTTAAACTCGCCGTCAAAATAGTTTACGGTTATCCCATAAATGGCCTGCTCTTTGGCGTTGTAATATTTGATATGCATAATGGAGCGATTTCCCTTGATCCATACATCTTTTTCGCGCAACATCACAACCTTCTCGCTTCTAACATCTTCAATCCAAATCCGATTTACGGTATCCATAGTAATGGGAACAATGACTTCGGCCAAAAAGAAAAGAAAGAGGCTGACCAGTATGCCGATTCCAAGCGACGGCCGCACCAAAGAATAGATACTGATACCGCTGCTTTTTAAGGCGATAATTTCATTATTTTTGCTCATCAGCCCGAATGTGATCAGCACCGCTAAAAGAATGCCCACCGGTGTGATCTGAGCGACGACAAATGGTATTTTATTCAAAAAAAAGGTCGCAATCGTGGAAAAAGGAAGGTTTTTAGCGAGGAACCGATCGATATTTTCAAAAAAATCGACCGCCATATAAATGCACACCACCATCGCCAATACCACTCCGAAATGGCGCATAATTTCTTTGGTCAAATATCGATCAAGAATGGACATGACGGATTTGTGATCAGCGGATTGGGATGCGGCATTTTTTTGCCGTTTGTTTGATAAAATGGAGCCAGGCGTCTATCGGCAGAGAGCGCTCTCGGGCCGTGAATACAAGTAGAAACATGCCAATTCCCGTCATCACAAAATTAGGAACCCACATGCCGATCACGGGCGGATAAATTCCCGCTTTTCCAAACACTCGTCCGGCCGAGAACAAGAGATAATAGAGCAGAAAAAAAACCAACCCCAAACCGATGCCGTACGATCTTTTGGCCGAATGAGATTGTATGCCCAACGGAACGGCCAGTAAGCCCAGCGCCAGACATGAAACCGGAAGCGAAAATTTTTTATGAAACTCCATCAAGGCAATGTAAAAACGGCTGTTTTTTTCCTTGGCTGAATCCAGGTATCGAATCAGCTCAGGCACGCTCATCTCTTTTTCACCTTTTGCACCACCGTCCGCGGCCGCGAGAACTTTTTTCATATCAAGCCTCAGATCATAGGTTTCAAAAGCCATGGTATGGGCCGATTTGGTCTTTAGATTTACCTGGTTCACCGTACCCTTATAGAGTTTCAAGTGGTAGGTAGGATTGTCCGGTTCTTTCAACAACCGCCCCACCGGAGCCACCACGGTACTGCTGATTTTGGCCTCCCTTTGGTCCTCGATAAACACATCGATTAGTTGATTGTTTTTTAAATCAATTTTATTTACATACAGCATCACTCCCTTAAATGTGTCGTTAAAGGTTCTCTCCTTTAGGCCAGCATCCAGATGTGATTGGGCCACTTCAACGACCAGGGTTCTAAATGACACCCTTCCCCAGGGCGAACCGTATATAGCCATGAATGCGGTCGCCAAAGCGCCCAGGCCGCAAAAGAAAAAAACCGGCGGCAAAAGGCCATAAATACTGATACCGCTTGCTTTGAGTGCGATGATCTCATTATCGCTTGACATGCGCAAAAAAGTCAAAAGGACTGCCATCATGACCGACATGGGAATAATAAACTCCAGGCGATACGGTATGGTGTACGTAATAAACAGAACCACTTTCCACAGGCTGACACGGTAATTGACAATCAGTTGGGTAATTTTGAGAATCGTGGCCATCAAAAAAATAAACGTGATGAACAACACATTAATAAATAAGGGGGGCGCCATCTCGGCTAAAATGTATCGGTTAACAATCGAATTAATTCGCATATGGGTTCGCTCTCACTGAATAGCGCTGCGCTCCGAGGTTGTGTCTCCATTGTCGTTTCGGAATTGCATTTGATAGAGTTTGAAATACTCACCCCTTTGAGCCATCAACTCCGCGTGAGTTCCTTCCTCAACGATTTCCCCTTGCAAAATGACCACGATCCGATCCGCGTTCCCAATGGTGGACAACCGGTGTGCAATCACAAATGTCGTACGACCCCGCATCAGGTTTTCAAGTGCTTTTTGGACCAGCGTTTCCGATTCCGAATCAAGCGATGAAGTTGCCTCATCGAGGATCAAAATCGGTGCATCTTTTAAAAGCGCACGCGCAATACAAATCCGTTGTTTTTCACCCCCGGAAAGACGCCCCCCTAGTTCACCGATGGTGGTGTCAAATTTATTGGGAAAGCGCTGGATAAAATCAAACGCGTAGGCCGCCACAGCAGATTTTTCGATTTGCGCCAGGGATGATTTAGGATTGCCGTAGGCGATATTATTACGGATCGTGTCGTTAAACAGGATTGGATCCTGGGTGACAATGGCGATCCTTTCACGCAATGATTTGAGGGTTGCCTTGCGAATATCGACCCCTTCGATAGAAATAGTGCCTTTTGCGGTATCATAAAACCGGGGGATCAAGTTCACAAGCGTTGTCTTCCCGCCACCACTCATTCCCACCAGGGCAATAATTTCCCCTGGCGTCACATCAAGGTTGATATTTTCTAGGACGTATCCATCGTCATATTTAAAATACACATTTTTAAAAACAACCCGCAGCGCTCCCGGTTTGATTTCAACCGCATGGGCTGCTTCCGTTATTTCTGATTTTTGTTCCAGGATATCAAAGACGCGCTCGGCGGCTGCAAGCCCCTGTTGGATGATATTGTTCACCCGGCTTAGTTTTTTTACGGGATCATACAATAATAAGACGGCCGCCATAAAAGAAAAAAAGGTTCCCGGTGTCGAAGCCCCGGTGATGACACTGTACCCCCCGTACCAAATAATTGCCGCAATTCCGATACCGGCGAACAGCTCCATAACGGCCGGTGATAACGCCTGCGCAATGACGGCTTTAAGTTGCAGCTTAAAAAGACTCGCCGTTTTTACAAAAAAGCGTTTCTTCTCGTATGGCTCCATCCCGAATGCCTTGACAATTTTATTACCGGCAAATGTCTCGTGTAAAAAAGAACTCAAATCGGCCATAGATTCCTGACAACCGGTGCTAATCCGACGCACACGTCTGCCAAATTCTACCACCGGGTAGAATGCCATGGGTAGCACAATACTCGCAATCAATGCGAGCTTCCAATCCCGCCAAAAAATAACGATGGTGAGCCCAATGATCGAGAAGGCATCTCTTAAGGCCGCTTTCACGGCATCGGAAACCATCCCGCGGATAATCTGAACGTCATTCGTTATACGAGACATCAATGCGCCGGTCCGCTCTTTTTGGAAAAATGACAGCGACAAGTCTTGAATACGGCCATACAGACGGTTGCGCAATGTTTTGATGATGTTTTCACCCACATAGCTCATGAAATATTCCTGCCCATACAATCCGATCCCGCGCATGACGTACAATGCCACCAGGGCAGCAGGCAAAAGCTTCAATTTCACCATATCCTGAGCTACGAATATGTCATCGATCACATATTTACTAAGCCAGGCGGTTGCCGCCGTCGAAAAAGACACCAACACGGAGCATCCCATTGCTATCCCCAAACGCAGACGGTTGTCTTTAATCAGGGACAACAGGTGTCTGTGACGTGCTTTTATTTCAATTCCGAATATTTTTTTCACTCGCCCCGGGTATTTTATGGTTAAAGAATTGATCTGCGCTATCCGTGATTCGGCACAGCTCTTGTTCCAGATGCTGTCTCCGAATCTCCTCTTCCTTTTTATCGATATCTGCCGGTACCGTTACAGGCTCGCCGTAAATCACCCTGCAGCGGGTGAAGGGATAGGGAAGGATAAACCGATCCCAGCTTGAAAAAACCTTCATCTTTTTGGCGCTGTATGTCACCGGCACGATCGGATAACCGGTTTTTTTGGCCAGCGTGATCACGCCCGGTTGCACCACAAATCGCGGGCCACGGGGTCCGTCCGGGACGATGACGGCCGGCTTGTTTTGCGTTTTCATGACACGTATCAGTTCCGCCAGGGCCCTAATACCCCCTCTTGAGGTTGACCCGCGAATCGTTTCGTATCCTTGATGCTTTAGGATTTGTGCAATCATTTCTCCATCTTTTGACTGGCTGACCAAAGCCACGCCATCGTAGCCCTTAAATATATAGCTGATAAGTAAAATCCTCGAATGCCAGAAAGTAAGAATCCCTTTTTGAGCTGCGGCGATCGGTTTAATCTTCTCAAAACCGATCACATCGATTCGAGTGGTCCAGAATAGGACGTCAATCAAAAACCTTCCCAAAGCACCGATAAGACGCCATTTGTAAAGATCGAATCTGTGTGTGTGTGTATTCTTCAACTTGGGTTAAAGCATTTCCAGCGCTATTTCGGCCACGCGCTCCGAAGCCCCGGATCCACCCAAGCAATGTCTCAGTTGTCGCAGTTCCTGCTGCAACTGTTGCCGTTGCGCCGTATTTTCCAATAACTCCCAGGCTTTTGCGGCAATTGCTTCCGGATCGGCTTCTTTCTGGACCAGCTCGGCAACCAGCGCTTTGCCGGCAATCAGATTGACGAGGCTGATAGCGTTTACACCGCGTACCAGGGCTCTTCCAATCCAATAGCTCATCGGAGACAGCTTGTAGATAACCACCATGGGAGTACCGCTGATTGCGGTTTCGAGTGTTGCCGTTCCCGATGCGACGATGGCCAGCCGGCAGCGGCCCAAGATCTTCTCAACCCGTCCGGCCACGATTTCCAAATTAAGACCGGCAGCATGCTCTTGAATCAGCTCTTCCACGGTTTGACGATCAACCGAGGATGCCACCGAAATCGCAAATCTAATCCCGGCTAATTTTTTTTGGAGTATGTCCGCCGCCTCAAGCATAACGGGTACATGCCTGGAAACCTCTCTGTCACGCGAGCCGGGTAAAAGTCCGATTAGAGGGCCATCTCCGCTATCTGGCGTTAGGGTCTGATTAATGATTGGGTTGTCCCCGTCCAGGAGCGGATGCCCGACAAACGTTACGGGGATCCCGTGCTTTTGATAAAATTCTTTTTCGAAGGGGAGGATAACGGCCATGTGATCCACACGCCGGCGGATCTGGTTCACGCGCCCTTTGCGCCAGGCCCATATTTGAGGACTGATATAATATAGAATGGGTATCCCGAGTTTTTTGGCCAATTTGGCAACTCGGAGATTAAAATCGGGAAAATCAATCAGAATCAGCAGATCCGGTCGTAGCGCTCTAAGAAGTTTTTTAGCGATTCCCAATCCTTCTAAAATCTTGGGAAGCTTGGCAATAATCTCGGTAAATCCCACCACCGCAAGCTCTGATGCTCTCATCAGAATCTTGACACCGGCTCTTTCAAGCGCCTGATCGCCGATTCCGCAAAAAAAGAGTCCTTTATCTTTCTTCTGAATCGCTTTAACCAGCTTTGCGCCGTGATGGTCACCGGACGCTTCGCCAGCGATTATCATGACACATTTGGGGCCCATGGCTCGATCTTTTGATGTTAATCGCCAAATTCGCTGTTGCCGTTCTCTATTTGCCCGATAATATTCGATGCGATTTCCAAGGCATCCCGTCCCATCTGTCCCGTCACTTCAGGCATTTTGCGTTCGCATACCGCCTCTGCAAAAGAGATCAACTCTTCTTGCAGGGCATCTCCCTTGGCTAAATCGAGCTTTTTTATCTCCATCCCCGGTATCAGGCCGTTAGGGCTGCTTGCGCTTTGGCGAATGGTGGTGATGGTGTGGTTGGCGAAATCGACCGCAATGTAGGCATCTTTTTGATAAAACCTAATTTTTCGGGCGTTACGGGTTGAAATTCGACTGGCCGTAATATTGGCTATGCATCCATTTGCAAATTGAAGCCGCGCGTTGGCAAGATCCACATGTTCGGTAATCACCGGAGCGCCCACGGCGTGAATTCGTTCAATCGGCGATTTTACGAAATTCATTATTATATCAATATCATGAATCATTAAGTCATGAACCACGCTCACATCAACACAGCGATCTTTGTATATGCTTAGACGATGCGATTCGATGAAAACCGGACTATTGATGAGCTCATTGAGAGCCACCACAGCGGGATTAAACCGTTCCAAATGCCCGACCTGAATGATACGATCTTTGCTTTTTGCAATCTTTATTAAGGATTCAGCTTCTGTTAATGTCGTCGCAATCGGTTTTTCAATCAACACATCGATATGATGTTCAAGGCAATCCTTGCTGATCGCAAAATGAATCGGCGTTGGCACCGCCACACTGGCGGCATCGACCTTTCCAAACAGCGCTTGATGCGTTGTAAAAGCACGCGTGTCAAATCGTTGCGCGATTTTATCGGCCCGCTCCGGATCGATATCGACCACACCCACGAGTTCCACGCCATCCATGCGCGCATATTTTTCGGCATGGAATTTCCCCAAATACCCCACACCGATGACTCCCACACGTAGTTTGCTCACTTTTTTTCCTGCTGTCTATGTTAACGCGATAACGGCCATATCGAATTGATCGGCCAGATTGATCATCGCTTGTCGGTCAAACACCACTGTTTTGCCGGCTTCAATCGCAAGGACCTTGGCACCGACGGCCTGCATCGTGTCGATTGTCCCAATCCCGACCGCGGGGATGTCAAAGCGTGTATCCTGATTGGGTTTACAAACCTTTACGATCACAGCCTTTCCATCTCCAAGTTTCCCGCCGCGTCGGATGGTTGCATCGGTTCCGTCGATCGCCTCCACCGCCAAGACAGATCCGGCGCAAACCACAACACACTGCCCGATATCAAGTCTTCCAATTTCTTTGGCGGTCTGCCATCCGAAATCAATATCCTTTAGTTCCGTTTGGGTCGGTCTTCGTTTGGTCCAGCACCCCTCTGAAGCCAAGATGTGGGGCAAAAGAGAGGTTGCCTCCTGGATGCGGATTCCTTCATTTTCCAAGGCTCCCGCAAAGGCCCTTAAAATGCCATCGTCTTGTGTGTTGGGGACCCGGGCCAACAGATCCATTCCCTTTGCATCGAGGTGGAGCTCGGCGTAGGCCTCAGCCTTCCGGATGCCTCCCATCATGACCGCTTGCGTGATTTGGTTCTTTTTAAAAAATTGAATCAACCGCTCGACCTGGCCGATATAGATCCAGTCAATCGCCTCAACATAGTCTTCGAGTCGCTCGTCGGCTTCATTGATATAAGCGATGGCAAAGACTGCCAATCCGTTTGATTTGGCCTCTTTTGAGAAAATAATGGGGAACTGACCGCTCCCCGCAATTAACCCAATTCTCGAATTTATCATTGATGATCTCGCAAAAAGTCGCGAATTTCTTATGCGTCTTACAACAGCTAACGGGTCATCCCGCGCTCCGAGGCTTTGATAAATTTGATGAAATCAATAACCTCGGGGATTTGCTCCACCTCGGCGGTGAGCCTCTCGATAGCTTCATTTAATGTCAGCCCGATCCGAAAAACGATTCGATAGGCTTTTTTTAAAGCCGAAATTGCCTGCGGCGAAAATCCGCGTCGTTTAAGGCCCACTGAATTTAGGCCATGCAACTTGGCCCGATCGCCTGAAGCCAATACAAACGGGGGAATATCCTTTACAATGATCGAACCCCCGCCCACAAATGCGTGTGTGCCAATCCGAACAAATTGATGAACGGCGGTCAAACCGCCGATAGAGGCATAATCACCAATGACGATGTGCCCCCCCAGCGTGGCGTTATTGGCCATCATGACCCGCCGCCCGACGCGACAGTCATGCGCAATATGCGCATAGGCCATCAAAAAGCACTCCTCACCGATTTCGGTTACCCCGCCGCCAAATCCGGTCCCGCGATGAATCGTCGTAAACTCTCTTACAACGGTTCGTCGTCCGATTTTTACATACGTCTCTTCCCCTTTGAATTTTGTTGACTGGGGAACGGCCCCGATAGCCGCAAACTGAAATATTTCACATTCCGGTTCGATCGTGACATACGGTTCAATGACCGCATGCGGCCCGACTGAAGTGCCGGAACCGATAAAGACATTTCCCTTGATAACGACATAGGGTCCGATTTCCGCATCGCTATCAATCTCTGCCTTGGGATCGATGATTGCCGTGGGATGGATCATGCTTTAGCTCCCATCGAAGCCATTAATTCCGCTTCGGCAACCACCTTTTGATCGACCCGTGCAATCCCGGCCATTTTCATCATCTTTGTTCGAAGTCTGATGATCTTCACCTCAAGCACCAGCTGATCTCCGGGTACGACCGGTTTTCGAAAACGGACCTTATCCATTCCCATGAAATAAGGAATACGGCCGACCCCTGGATCTGTTATGGACTCATAGGCCAGAACCCCTCCCGCCTGACCCATGGCCTCGACAATCAGCACTCCCGGCATGATGGGCGCTGAGGGGAAATGCCCCTGGAAAAAATGCTCGTTGATAGTTACATTCTTGATTGCCCTCACCCTCTCTCCCGGAATGAGTTCAATGATCCGGTCAACTAGCAGAAACGGGTACCGATGCGGTAAATATTGCATTATTTTTTCAATATCATAAGGCTTTTTCATTTTTCGATCCGTCTTTTTCAAGCCGCTCTATTTTCTTTTCCAGAGCGACAATCTTCTTTTTCATCTCGGGTAGCTTTGGCAGCGTTCCGGCAACTTTGAGGTTCAATCGATGGGGAATCCCGGGGGATCCGGAGATAATTTCCCCGGCCGGTATCGATTTGGAAACGCCCGCTTGGGGTCCGACGATGGCGTTGTCTCCAATTTTTACATGCTGGGATACACCGACCTGTCCTGCCAAAATGGCATGTTTCCCGATAGTGACACTCCCTGAAATGCCCACCTGGGCAACGAGGATGGTATCTTCCCCCACCGTCACATTATGGCCGATATGGACCATGTTATCTGTCTTGACACCCTTTTGGATCCAGGTTTTTCCAAATGTTGCTCGATCAATCGTATTGGCGGCACCGATTTCCACTTCGTCATCGATTTGGACCGTTCCCCACTGAGGCATCTTACAATATTTATCTCCCTCGGGGACGAATCCATAGCCATCGCTTCCGATGACGGTTCCAGCATGGATCGTTACCCGATGTCCGATGCGGCAATCGTCTAAAATGGTCACATTCGGATATATTTCCACCTCATCGCCGATTTGAACATGGTTGCCGATGACCACTCCGGCGTGCAGTATGACCCTGTTTCCCACCCGCACGTTGTCCCCGATCGCAACAAACGGCCCGATGGCCACACTTTGACCATGGACGAAATTACGTCCGATATCGGTATTGGCGCAAATACCCCAATGCGGCTCGGATGCCGGCGCTAACAAATTCATCACCTTGGCAAAAGCCAGTTTGGGATGGTCGACCTGGATAATATTTTGGCTGGAGGTCCCAAAATCTGCGGGCACGATTACGGCTCCCGCCTGCGTATCATTGATTCGCTTTAATAAGCGCTTATCTTCAACAAACGTTATGTCATCGGGGGTTGCCGTCTCAAAGGGGGCGGCACCGCGAATCATCTTTTGCACGTCTCCCTTCATCTTGCCGTCAACCGCTTTTGTGATCGAACCCAGCGATATCCCTTTGGTCTCTTTGACGGGTCTCATTGGCTTTTGGTGCTCTTTTGTGCGGATTGGGCGTTATATTCCATAATTAATCGATCGGTCAGATCAACCCTCTGGGGGAAATACAACACGCCGCCCTGTCGTTTCTCGATGATCAAGAGATAACCTTCCTTTCTGCCCAGATCGTCGATAATCTTTTTCATATCTTTTTGAATCCGCTGCACCAGTCGTTGTTCATGGGTCTTGAAGTCCTGCATATACCGTTTCTGCAATGACTTTAAGTCATTTATCTTTATTCTGATTTCACGTTCCCTTTCTTCACGTTTAGCCTTGCTGATGACCAACGCTTCGCGCTCCAGCTGCTTTTTAATCTTTTCAACAGCATCACCCTTTTGTTTGAGTTCTGTCTCCATCTTCTTGCCTTTGCGATTGATTTCGGCCTGTGCTTTTTTGCCTTCGCTTGATGTCATCAGCACACGCTGAAAATCGATCACACCGATTTTAGCCACATCCGCTCCCAGGGCCGATATCGGGAAAAAAATCAAACAGCATATTACCGCCCATGGCGTTATTGAAAATCGCATTTTGTCCTCCCTCTAATTTTCACAAGATCGTCGTTGGAGGTCGTCTGGCGTTAAAAAAATGACATCCCCATCGAAAATTCCCACCGTCCTCCTCGACCTTCTTCGGTTTTTTCGTTTAGCCGATAACCATACTCAAGCCGGATCGGTCCGACCGGTGAATACCACCGGAAGCCGGCCCCGGTACTGTCACTCATTTGGCCTAAATCGACATCTTCATCGACCCCGTAAACATCACCGGTATCATAGAAGATGACAGCCACAATTCCCGCTTCTTTAAACAGAGGAATTTGGTACTCGATGTTAAGCTGGATCATCTTTTCGCCACCGATATCGGCGCCAGCGGCATCTTTAGCGCTGATGTCATGCCAGCCGTAGCCCCGTATCGAGTTCATCCCTCCCAGATAGAACCGCTCAAAATCGGGAAGTTTGCCGCCGGAGTTCTCGGTCACATATCCGGCTTTTCCGTGCACGAATCCGATCGTATCACCCAAAAGTGGAAAATACCAGCCCGTATCCGCCTCCACTTTGGTATATGCAAAATCACCCCCCAGCCCGGCGTATTGAACTGTTATTCTATGGTCCGATCCTTCGGTGGCATTGATCACACGATTTCTGGAATCATACCGCAACATCGTGGACACCTTGCTGGTAACGTTTTCACCTTCGATTTCTTTTATTTTGCTGGACGCATAGGATTCGATATCGCGGACATCGCTGATGTCATAACCGTAAGACATAGATAAACGCACAAAATCATGCAGCGGGTAACCCAACCTGATTCCAGCGCCGATACTGTCCTTGTCATAAGCATCATAATCAAATTCCTGCTTGTACAAATCGACACCGGCCGACAACGGGATATCAAACAGCCACGGTTCCGTAAAGCTTAATACATAACGACTTGATCGCCCCCCCGCCTGACCTCTCACGGTCACTGTCTGGCCGCGCCCCAAAAAATTTCTTTTTTCAAACGCGGCGGCCAGGAAAAAATCGTCCACCGTACTGTAGCCGCCGCCAAAGCTTACGGCGCCGGTGGGTTTTTCCTCCACCTCAATCTTCAATATCATTTTGTCATCCGCACTCCCCTTGCGCGTATCGACTTTTACATCCTGAAAATAGTCGAGCCGGTACAAATTACGAACACCCCGTTTCAAGCGACTGCCACTGAACAGTTCCTGTTCGTATATTTTGAGCTCGCGGCGAATCACCTTGTCACGCGTCGATGTATTGCCGCTGATGAGTATTTTTTCAAAATAAACCTCTGGGCCCTTTTCAATCATAAAAGTGATATTCACCCGTTGTGCCTCAGTGTCTTGGTCAGCCTTGGGTGATATGTCCGCCCGGGCGTACCCCTCATCGGCGTACAAGTCGGAAAGCATCAGCAGGTCTTTGCGGACCACTTCACGGCTATAAAATGTTTCTTGGGTTATCTTTAGCCGTTGTTTTAATTCTTCCGCTGTCTGGATCAGGTCTCCCTCAAGGGCAACGGTCCCGACCTTGAATCGTTTTCCCTCTTCAATCTTAATCGTGATGTAAATCCAGTGGTCTTTAAATTCGACTTGGGGTTCGCCGACCTTGGCCTGGATATATCCATTGTTGTGATAATAGGCGCTGATCTTATCCATGTCCTTGCTAAGGTTTTCTTTTTTCAGCTCCCCCGAAGAAGTGATAAATGAAAAAAATCCTTTTTCCGAAGTCGTCATCAATTTTTTTAGTTTTCGGCTTTTAACGGCACGGTTACCGACAAATTGAATCTTTTTTATACGCGTCTTTTTCCCCTCTGTTATGATGAATTCGAGATCGGCCTGGTTTTTTTTGTGTGGTTTGGTTTTGTGTTCAACCTGAATATTATGGTAATTTTTCTCCTTATAGAGCGCCTCGATACGTCCGATATTTTTTTGAATCTTATAAATATTCAGGATTGACCCCGTCTTAATGGTCAGATTTTCCATTATTTTTTCATCATCAAATATGGTATTGCCTTTGATCCAAATCGCCCGAATGGTCGGCTTTTCTTTGATATTAAAAATAATAACCTTCCCTTTGGGTCCTTTTTCAGTCTCAATCCGGATATCATCAAAATAGCCCATGGAATAGACGGCTTTAAGGTCTTCCGTGAGCCGTTTTATAAGATAAACATCACCCGCCTGGGTTTTGATTTTGCTTTTGATGGCATCCGCTTCAATCCGATTTTGCCCTTTAATCTGAATGTCGGCGATGATTTCGCGTTCAAAAAATTTCAGCGTGAGCCGGTTCGCCAGTTGTTTTACCTTCAAAAGCAGATTTTCGATCCCGGCCCCTTCAACAAAATAAATATCCGGCGGTCCGGATCCGACCACTTCCAGTAGATTGGCATCCACGCTGAACTTTTGCCCTATTCGCGTTAAGCTTCCCCAAACAATGTAATCCGCGCCGCTGAACATCCCAATATTGCGGATGCCGCCGATACCCTTCTTCCTTTCGGCGCTGATTTTATCAGAAAGCCCGGGCAACGCCTCGATTTCGATGATTTCGATATCTTCTTGTTTTAAATCATTCTCTATGTTGCGGGGAATTTCAGTTTGGAGATAGGCCATATCCTCTTGAGCGTGAATATCAAAGGGTAGCACTAAAACTTTTACAGCTGCCGCGGTATGGGAATTAAAAAGTAAAAGCAATAGCCATATCAATCCGACAATTCGTGCGTACCTCAACATAATAGTTCCCTAACCCCTTTCCTCCAATCGTCCCTCGATGATCGTCATGCGACGTGACATGAATGAGGCCAGCTCCATATTGTGGGTTACCACAATCAGTGTCATGCCCATCTCCCGGTTTAATTCTAAAAGAAGTTCATGCGCTTTTTCGCTGGTTCTTTTGTCCAGATTGCCGGTGGGTTCATCCGCCAAAAGCACATCGGGTTTGAGTACCAGTGCCCGGGCCAGCGCTACCCGTTGATGCTCTCCTCCTGAAAGTGTCCCCACGCGATTATGGAGGCGATCCTTTAGACCCACTCGCACAAGTATCTCTTCGGCCGCCTTAATGGCTGTTTGCTTGCTCCGGCCGCCGATGAGTATCGGCATCATCGCATTCTCTATGGCCGAAAACTCGGGCAGCAGATGATGAAACTGAAAAACGAATCCAACCGATCGGTTGCGGAATCGCGCCAGGGCCACATCATCAAACCGAAAAAGATCCTCCCCGTTAAACCAGAGGGTTCCGCTATCAGGACGATCGAGGGTGCCCAAAATGTGTAACAGAGTCGATTTGCCGATTCCCGAAGCTCCCACGATGGCGACGGTCTCTCCGGCCTTCAAATCAAGATTGATTTCCTTCAAAACCTCAATTTGTGCCCCATTGCCGCCAAAGTGCTTGGCAATATTCCTGGCACTGATGAGATATCCGACGGTTGGATTTTGACTATCCATAACGGATTGCCTCAACCGGATTCAGCTTGGAGGCCTGGCGGGCGGGATACAGCGTGGATAGAAAAGAAATCACCATGGACGCCGATGCAATCAATAATACATCCAAAGCTTCCAGCCGTACCGGGAGTGTCGTGATATAGTAGACATCTCCGGGAAGTTCGATAAATTTGTACTTCTCCAGCAAAGTACACAAAATAAACCCCAGACCAACCCCTAAAACCGTACCCACAAATCCGATGATCAAACCTTTAAAGACAAAAATTTTCCGAATACTTTTACGGGTCGCTCCCATGGTCTTTAAGATGGCGATATCGCGTGTCTTCTCCATTACCATCATGATGAGTGAACTGGCGATGTTGAAGGCTGCCACGAGAATGATAAGCACAAGAATGATGAACATGGCTGTTTTTTCAAGCTTTAAGGCCGAAAACAGATTCTTATTCATGTGCATCCAATCCTTAGCCCAATAGCTGAATCCCAGATTTTCAATGATTTCGCCGGCGATGCTGGAAGCCCGATAGATATCATCCACGCGGACCTCTACACCGGTTACCGTATCTTTCATTTGCATCAGTTTTTGGGCATCGGCCAATGTGATATAGGCCATGCTACCGTCATATTCATACATGCCGGACTCGAAAAAACCGGCCACCTGAAACCGTTTCATGGCCGGCAGGTGGCCAAAGGGGGATATGATGCCTCTGGGGGATATGAGAAAAACGGCATCGTCGACGACCACGCCCAGATTTTTGGCGAGCTCTTTTCCCAAAATAATCCCCGGAGCCGTGCGCACGATTTTTGAATGGGCATCTTTCCTTTTGAGGGGTGCCGCGCGGAGGTCTTTTATGACCCGGCCGGCGGTTTCGGGCTCGATACCCCTTAAAATCGCTCCGGAAATGGCATATTGCGAACGAAGCATAATCTGGGTGTGAATAAAAGGAGTGGCCGCCATCACGCCTTTGGTTTTCTCTATGACGTCAATGGCCGCACGATAATCGCCAAACGGCTCCCCGCTGCGCATGATGACCACATGCGACTCAACTCCCAGAATACGATTTTTAAGATCGTTTTCAAACCCCGACATCACAGCAATCACTATAATGAGGGCCATCACCCCCACGGTAACGCCGGCAATGGAAAGAATGGTAATAAGCGAAATGAAAGCGTGCTTCTGTTTAGTTCTGAGGTAACGGCTTCCGATAAAAAATTCAAATGACATTCAGAATATCACTTTCTTTTTCTTTGGTCATTAAATCCCTTTTTTGCTAAAAATTTTGGGGCCCTTTCCCGGCCCCCAAAATCATTCCAATTCGCGGATAGCGCCACAAATCGATTATAGTTTCAACAAGTTGAATAATTTGATGTTTAGAACCAACCAGGCTTGCTAACCTATTTATAGATGAGTGTCAAGTCCAACTTAAACCCGGGGCAGGGTGATTCTGTTCTGACCCACATATAAAATATTATCAAATATTTGTAGAA
>CAZHAH010000007.1:0-72787 GCA_964530095.1 uncultured Desulfobacteraceae bacterium
GCTAAAAGAAAGCTTATTTTTTTACTTGACTTTCCCCGGATTAACTAAACTGAACAAAGTCACTGGGCCTGATTCTCCTATTTATGTCCATTTTGGCAAGCCGATACGGATTGGACCGGACGATTTATCCGAACGACCCAAAAAATTTGCCAGGCAGGTAAACGAATACGCCGCGCAAATGATGACGTCGATTGGAAATGGGATTAAAAATACGGCCACCTATCTTTTGGCCGCAACAATCGTCAAAAATCAGTATGGCAAGAATTTCACTCTGCAAAATGCAAAAACAGATATGACAAGCATGGCAAAAACCCTTGAAGAAGAACTGAGTGAAGCCGAGGTGCAAAAAGGACTCAATGCGGCCTTGGCGATATTTGAAAAGAAGGGTTTTATCCGCAGGAAAGACGGCCTTTATGAGATCTTGAATAGACCCTTAATACGTCAGTATGGGAGTAGGATCGAGCATAAGTTTGTCAAATAATCTAAGCTGTTATTTTCACAATAAAATATCGAGTAAAAAATCACCTTTCCACGACTCTCATTTTCTGCCACTTCCCCCGTCGGTAGCGCCAGGCGGTGAGGAAAAACATTGATGCGATGAACAAGATAATACACGACCAGGCGTAATATATCCCCATCTGTAAATATTCGATCCCGATGAAAACCGGCAGGATGAGAACAAACAGCGAGGCCACCCCGATGCTCCACATGATAAAGTGTGTGTCGCCGGCCCCGCGCAAAGCACCTGCAAAGGTCATGTAAAGGGCGTCCATGAATATGTATATTGCAACGATGCGAAGCAAGTGAGAACTTGTCTCCACAACCGAGGCATAGATTTTGTCCGACTGGCCCGAGGGAATGAAAAAAGAGATGATCCATTCAGGAGCAAAGAGATAGAGTAAACCCACCAAAAAAGTATAAACCATAAGGAGATGGATTGCGCACCAGACCGATTTGTTCGCCTGCAACGGATCACCCCTTCCTAACGCCTGGCCAACCAGGGTACTCACACCGATAGAAAAACCCATGGCAAACATAAAGGCCAGCGAGTTAATGGACATGACGATATTGGAGGCGGCCAGTTCCATTTTTCCAATCCGGCCCACCATAAAGATAAAAAACATAAATGCAAAAACATCCAAACAAAATTGAAGTGCACCGGGAATTCCAAATCTCATCAAGCGGTAAAAAATCTCTCTGTTAAATGCGTTTGCATGTCGCACATGATAGCGCTTTTCATTGGTCTTGGTGAAAATAAGCAACGCAAAAAGTATCAGAATCAGGCCCCAGGAAGCCACGGTCGCAAGGGCAGCGCCTGATATGCCCAGCTCGGGAAATCCCCACACACCGTTGATCAGGGCGAAGTCCAATGGAATATTAAAAAGCATGCCGGCCGTATTGATCAGCATAACCGGACGTGTTTCACCCCTACCGGTAAAAAAAGAAGCAAGCCCGGCATTCAAAACGTGCAGCACGGCCCCCGCACACATGATTTTAAAATAGATAGCTTCCAGACGTTGAATTGCGGGGGGGGTGCCCGCCCACTTTAAAAATTGGGACAGCCAACAGAGATAGGCCGGTCAGGACAATACCCGAGCCGAGGGCAAAGTAAATTGCCTGCCACAAGGCGACGCCAACTTGGTGGTCGGCGTCGGCACCTGTATACTGGGCGATAAATACACTTGCATAGGCCGTCACGCCCGAGAAAAACGCCAAAAGTAGAAAAACGACGATACCCGAAGGCGTTACAGCGGAAATCGCATCCAGGCTGTAATTGGACAAAAAAATCCGGTCGGTAAATTCCATTACCGTGACGGCGGCCGTACTCATTACAAGCGGAAGGCACACCTTGATGACCGCCCGATATTGATTTTTCTTTTTTACGTTCAAAAAATCCCAACCCTTCAATGATGGTCAGATTGCTTATATCTGCTATCCCGCGAAAACAAGTGAAACCTACCCATCGGTTTAAAAAAAAATAATTACTCGCAAGAATCGGATCGACACGCTGCAATTTATTGTTATATTTTGGCAGCTCGATATCGAAAATAAAGAATGAAGTGCGCGATTGGTTCCATCTTGGGATCAAATCAAGTCCGGAGGATATCAAATGAATCGAATGAAGCCGTCTGAATGGGGTTTCCTGTTGTTACTATCCGTTATGTGGGGCGGATCTTTCTTTTTCACCGAAATCGCATTGGGAGGATTCCAGCCATTTACGATTGTATTTCTGCGTGTGACCCTGGCGGCCATTATTTTAACCGCGATCGTCTATCTGCAGGGGCTTAGGTTGCCGACAGCGGTTAAAGATTGGGGAGCATATTTCGTGATGGGGGCCTTGAACAATGCGATTCCTTTCACTTTGATTGTATGGGGCCAGACACGAATTGAAAGCGGCGTTGCATCGATTTTGAATGCCACCACACCTATTTTTTCAGTGATTCTGGCGCATTTCCTTACCTCCGATGAACGGTTGGACATCCGCAAAGGATTGGGTGTCGGCATTGGTTTCTTCGGGGTATATTTGATGATGAAGCCGGAGCTGGCCAACGGGTTTAGCTGGCGCGGGCTTGGCCAGGTGGCGGTTCTGGGGGCGGCGGTTTCGTACAGTTTTGCTGCTATTTTCGGGAAAAGGTTCAATAAAGTCCAGCCCATTGTCAACGCAACGGGGATGCTCGTTTGTTCAAGCCTGATTATGCTGCCGTTGGCACTCTTTATCGACATCCCCTGGTCTTTGGAACCGACTTTGGCCTCGATTGCCGCCGTTCTGGGACATGCGACGTTTAGCACAGCCGTGGCTTATTTACTGTATTTTCGCATATTAGCCTCGGCCGGCGCCACCAATGTATTGTTGGTGACCTTCCTGATCCCCGTAAGTGCGCTGCTGCTCGGCGTGGGGTTGCTGGGCGAGGTGATTCAACTATGGGAATACGCCGGAATGGGATTCATTTTCCTGGGATTATTATGCATCGACGGAAGACTCCTCCGAAGGCGAGCATCCTGAGCCGCTACAGCGAACGCATTCCGCGTGGCTTGTTGGAGCGAAGCGGAAATCCCGTTTCAGCGGGGCCGCGGGGTTAGCGAGCGAATCAAAAATTAGACAGAATTCCTTTAATTATTCTTGCCATTTTTCTTAATTATGATAAATAGTTAATGCATTTCCTTATGTGATTGCAAAAGTATCATAAAAAGCAGAACAAACCAGACAGCCCTAGATCAAGGCTGCCAAGGAGTCAAGGCAAAGATCCCATTCCCTGGGAGGCAACCTGTGAGTCAGAAAACGTATATTTCTTCCTTTAACGGGCACTGGCCGCAAATTGCCGATGATGCGTTTGTAGATGTTTCGGTGCGACTCATCGGCCGCGTAACGCTTAAAAGACTTGCATCCATTTGGCCGGGGGCGGTGCTGCGCGCCGATGAGGAAAAAATCATCATCGGGCAAAACAGTGCCGTTCTTGATCTTTGCCTTCTCGAAGCCCCCAGCGGGCATCCCGTCATCGTAGAGGACGGCGTCATCATCAGCCATCAGGCTTGTTTGCACGGTGCAATGGTGAAAACAGGCGCTGTGGTCGGTATCGGCGCCATTGTATTGGATGGGGCGGTGATCGGCGAGGGCGCCCTGATCGGCGCCGGGGCCGTTGTGCCCCCCGGGATGCATGTGCCCGGGGGCATGTTGATGCTGGGTCAGCCGGCCAGGCCGGTAAGAAATCTTACCGAAACCGACCAGCTTCAGGTCGATGCGCAGCTTCGTGGCCTTGCAGCAAAAGCCAAGGGATATCGCGAACAGCTGAGGGCGATTGGAAATGAGATATAAATTGAGGGTCTGAAAGGCGGCAGATTAAAAGCTGTTTGCATCCGGAAGCAGAATTTTACAAAAGGAGAGGTAAAATGAACTATCAAGTCATTAGCGGTTGCCCTTCAACATCGGGAGATGATTACCAGCTGAATCTCATTTCTATATTAAAAAACGCACATAAAACCTTTCCGGAAGTGGAAATCGTTTGCCGCAAAGAAGACGGTTCAGATTTCAGGTATAATTATCAAAAGGCTTATGAGAGAATAGCCAAACTGGCCCGTGCGCTCAAAAAACTGGGAATAAAACCGGGTGACCGCGTCGGTGTCGTGGAGTGGAACACCTATCGGTTTTTTGAATTTTATTTCGGCATCTCATGTATCGGCGCGGTCGTATTACAGATGAATCTGCGCCTTTCATCCGACGATCTCGCCTATGTGGTCGATCACAGTAGCGCCAAACTGATTGTGGTAGGGGAATCCCTGATTCCTGTGGTCGAAGCGCTTGCCGGCAGGGTCAAAACGGTCGCAGGGTATGTCGTCATCACCGATAAAGATCTTGCTGCGGTCGAGACCGATCTCAAACCGATATTTAGTTATGAGGAGTTGTTGGACAAAGAGGAGGCGCATGACGACTGGCCGATGATCGACGAAAAATCGGCCTACAGTGCCTGTTACACCACCGGGACAACCGGTAAGCCAAAGGGTGTCTATTATTCACATCGCTGCATCTATCTGCACACCATGGCGGCGGCAATGAGCTTCGGATTTTCTTTACGGGATGTCATCATGCAAACCGCGCCCATGTTTCACGCCGCCGGATGGGGAACATGGCTTTGTGCACCCATGGTAGGGGCGAAACTGGTTCTTCCGGGAAAGTACACAATGGATGCCCCAAAGCCGCTGGTCGATCTGCTGGTTACCGAAAAAGTAACCTTTAACAACGGTGCCCCGGCCATCTTTTTGCCGATGCTGGAATACATCCGGACATTGCCGCAGAAACCTGAACTCGGCAAACTGCGCATGGTTTCCGGTGCCACGGAACCGCCTTTGTCTATGATGCAGGGGTATGCCGAGCTTGGCGTGAATATCGTCCACGGCTACGGCGCCACCGAAACGGGCCCCCTGACATTGGTCAACCAACTCAAACCAACGCTGGAGGGATGGTCAAGGGTGCACCAGTGGGAAAATCAGAAAAAACAGGGCATACCCGTTACCGGAGTTGATGTAAAAATTGTGGATGGCGACGGGAAAGAGGTGCCGCATGACGGACAGACAATCGGTGAACTGTACATCAGAGGACATTGGATCGCATCATGCTATTACAACGATCCCCGCAGCGAAGAATGCTTTGCGGACGGATATTGGAAGAGTGGCGATGCCGCAACGATTGATGAAAATGGATACATTAAGATTACCGACAGGTTCAAGGATATTATTAAGAGCGGCGGCGAGTGGATATCTTCCATCGATCTGGAAAATGCGATCATTGCGCACCCGCAAGTTCTGGAATCTGCGGTCATCGGCTTGGTGCACCCCAAATGGCAGGAGAGGCCTCTGGCGCTCGTTGTATTGCAACCAGGGGCGGCGGAGAAAATAACGAAGGCAGACATTCTGGTCTTTATTGAGAACAGGTTTGCCAAGTGGCAGCTTCCCGATGAAATTCTCTTTGTTGATGAAATTGCTAAGACAAGTGTGGGAAAACTTGACAAGAAGACCTTGCGCAAACAATACGAAACGCTGTATGCCCCTATGGATGGACATCAAATAGGTGATGACACCACGCTCCGGTAATGATAAGTGATGATAGGAAACGACGGGTTCCTTTTTTAACAATTTACAGTGGAGGCGCATGATGGAATATATTCGCTATATCGACAAAACTCACGAATACTACCGCAGCCAAGGCTACGAGAAGACCTACAACTATGCTTACAACGAGGATATTCCTTTCACCCCGCTGAAGAAGCCGCTCTCGGAATCCCGGGTGGCGCTCGTGACCACCGCTGCCTTTGTGCTGTTGGACGATGCAGGTAATCCGCTGGAAGAGCCGAGAATGCTTGGCACCAATGAAGTGGAGGTATTCACTGTGTCCAGCGACTGGCCGACCGATCGTATTCTTTCCACAAGTGAAGATCATGACCGTTACCAGACGGACATGCAGGATGTCGATGCCTTCTTCCCCACGACGCGGATGCAGGAGTTTCTCAATGAGGGTGTCTTGGGCGCTCTTAGCCACAACTACTACCGCACGCTGCCAAACTACAGTCAACGCAAGACGACGGAAACGGACGGGCCGGAAATCCTGCGGCAGTGCCTTGAAGAGAATGTGGACGTGGCTTTGCTGACACCTGTCTGACCGGTCTGCCACCAGACCGTGAGTCTGGTTGCCAGGGTTCTAGAAACGGGAGGTATCCCCACCGTTACCTACACCAATGCCCGGGACATCGCTGCCAGCGCCGGAAACCCGCGCCAAATCTTCCTCAACTATCCCCTGGGCAATCCGGCGGGGCGACCTCATGATCGGGACAATCAGCGAGACGTGTTGCGCGCGGGGCTCAAGCTGCTGGAGGAGGCCGACAAGCCCGGGATCATCGTCGATCTGCCTTATGTGTGGTCTGAGAGTAAGGCATGGATCGAAAATTTTATGACCGATAAGCAGCCTTTCATTTCCGAAGAAGCGGAAGTCAAACGGCAGGAATTGGTACAAAAAGCAAGGCAACAGAAGACCAATCAACTGCAGTAGGTCTGCTGCAGAAAAACGCCAGGATAAGATTATGCGCAGGCGGCAAATCACTTTGTATTCACAACCCTTCTGAGGCCCCTGTGCGGCCCTGGCAGAGTATCTGACCAGCAAAAACATAGAATTCGCCAAAAAAGATGTCATGATCGACGAAGACGCCCGGGACGAATTGCTCAACCTGGGCGTTCGGTCCACACCTGCCCTGGTTGTGGATGGCGAGGTGGTGGCAGGATTCGACAAAACACGTATAGACGAGCTGCTTTACCTCTGATCGAGGCACTGCGGCGGGGTTATGTGCTTTTAGAGGGCTCCACGAGCTTGCCGACCGTGAGGCCCTGGACAAAGATGGAGAATACGACCACCGCATAGGTGATGGTCAGGATGATGTCGCGGTGGCGGCCCGGCGGCAGCGACAATGCCATGGCCACCGATATGCCGCCGCGCAGACCCCCCCATGTGAGAATTTTGATTACATTCGGACTGAACGTGCGAAAGCGCCGCATGAAGACAATGGGTAAAGCCACACTCACAAATCGTGACAGCAGCAGCAGCGGGATCAACAGCGCACCGGCGATCAGGTAGTTGGGGCTCCAGGAAAGCACGAGCACTTCGAGACCGATCAGAACAAACAGGACTGCGTTCAAAACTTCGTCCACCAGCTCCCAGAAAGTGTCCAAGTGCATCCGCGTGCGATCGGACATTGCCAGGAGCCGGCCGTGATTTCCAATCAGCAGGCCCGCCACTACGATGGCAATCGGTCCGGACAGATGCAAAGTGTCCGCCAGTGCGTAACCGCCGGCTACCAGCGCCAAGGTGATCAATACTTCCACCTGGTAGTTGTCGACGCTTTTTAGCATTCTGTAAGCAAGACCTCCGATGACCAGACCATAGACAATTCCCCCCAGCGCCTCCTTGGCAAACAGCCATGCCACCGTCCCTGCCGTAATGTTGTGTCCTCCTGCGGCAATTTGCAGCAACACCAAAAACACCACCACCGCCACCCCGTCGTTAAACAGAGACTCGCCGCAGATTTTTGTTTCCAAACTTTCCGGCACCCCGGCTTTTTTGAGAATGCCGAGCACGGCAATCGGGTCGGTGGGAGAGATCAGCGCGCCGAACAGCAGACAATGCATCAGCGGAAGCCCGATGTTCAACCAATCCAGTAAAAGCCAAGCCAGGGTACCCATAATAAATGTAGAACCGACCGTTCCCACTGTGGCCAGCGTGCCGATAACCCACTTCTGGCGCGTCAGTCGGTCCAGGTCAATGTGCAGCGCTCCGGCAAACAACAGAAAGCTCAGCATGCCGTGCAAAAGGGTTTCGTCAAAATCGATGCTGTTGAGCAGTCTCAGCGCATCTTTCTCAAGACCGAATCCCAAGGGGCCCAGCACTGCGATCCCCAGGGATCCCAGAAGCGAGATGGCCATTACACCGATAGTGGTGGGCAGCTTGATGAAGCGGTAGTTGAGATAGCTGAACACCGCTGAAAGCGTGATCAAAATGGCAAGGATGTTGAATAGTTTCATGAATTTCCTTCATGTAGATGTAGAAGTCTCCGCTCGTGGTGGAAATTGGGGCGTCTATATGCTGAAGCGGATATTTAAAATGTCCCCATCCTTTACTTTGTAATTCTTGCCCTCCAGGCGGAAGTGGCCGTTATCACGGATGCCTTTTTCAGAACCCCAGGTCACCAGGTCGTCATAAGAGAAACACTCGGCGCGGATAAATCCCCGGCCAAGGTCGGAGTGGATCGTTGCCGCGGCTTCAAGGGCCGTGTAACCGTTACGCAGCGTCCAGGCCCGGACCTCATCGGTTCCCAGGGTAATAAAGCTGATGTGGCCCAGAATTTCATAGGCAAAGCGGGTCATGCGGTCATGTGCGGATTCGTCAATTCCCATCTCTTCCATGAATATCCTGGCTTCTTCGCTATCGCTGAACGCGGCCAGTTCCATCTCGAAGTTCCCCGCAAATTCGATAACCTTATAGGTTGCTTCTATTTCGGTCAATAGCTCCCGGTTACGACCGAAGTTGTTTTCGCCGGAGTTAAGAATGACAAAAAACGGCTTCTGGGTTAAAAATTGAAACCCGCTGATCAGCTTTTGTTCATTGGGATTAAAGCTTAGATCCCGGATGTGCCGCCCCTGGTATAATTCGTCGCGTATCTTTTGGAGCACCTTCTCTTCCATTTGCATGGTGTTGGTCTTTTTACCACGCTTAGCACTCCAGGCGATGCGTTCGATCCGTTTCTCGGCGATGATCATATCAGACAGGATAAACTCCGTGACGACGGTATCGATATCCGTCAACGGAATCGGACGACCCATAAGATCATTACTAAAATTACGGGCAACCAGGGCAATGGCATCCAGGTTGCGCACACTATTCATCCGCTCACCGGAAAAATCGTCTTTGCGGGCTGCGCCTTGGGCCAGGCCGGTAAAATCGACGATCTCGATGGTGGCATAGGTTGTTTTTTGGGGATGGTAAAGCTGCGTGAGGCGGGTTATGCGTTCATCGTCTACTTCAACAACAGCAACGTTCGGTTCGGCTTTGTTGTTCGCATAAGCGCCCACCTCGGCGTCCGAGCGTGTCAGGGCATTAAAAATGGTTGTCTTGCCGCAATTGGGCAAACCTAACAATCCGATTTTCACGAATTTTCCTTTCTTTGATTGATCACAAATCATTTCTGCACAGGTTATGCGCAGGCAGCGTTTTTCAAAGGTGTCTTTTTCTAAAAGCTGATAAGCTAAGACGCTTCTAATGTTTTGTCCAGTATGAACGTCTGAGTCGCATCTTTATTATCAATTATGGGGGGGGAATCGGGGCCTTCCATTTGTAATAAAATAAAATGCCCTTGTAGGTTCAATATCTTCTCATTATCAGTCAGAATAAAGCTGACCCGATTGTCTATGGCTTTTCCCGTGGCTCCCCGGATCTCCTCAATATCCGGTGTGTCTTATCTATCCATGTCTATTTTATTTCTTCAGCATAAATAATTCGAATGCTATTTTTATGGCGGAGGCGGGACCGATGAAAATTACGCGATCGTCACCCTCGATAGTGGTAACACCTCGCGGAACCACAAAATTGTTGTCTCTGATTATTGCGGCGATCAGACACCCTTTGGGTATTTCAATATCGCGGATGAGTTTTCCATTGATCTTCGCTTCTTGCGGCACGCTCACTTCCAAAAGACTTGCGGCGCCGATTCCAAATTCGAAAAGCTGGGCCAGGACGGGGTTGTCGAGAATATTTTCAACCATTGCGGCCGTCGCCCAGGGCGCGTTTACGGGCACTATGTCGTTCTGCTCAAGGATCTGGGTGTACTCGGGTTCTTTGATAATGGCGAGGACTTTTTTAAGTTCTAACTGTTTGGCCTGGAGGGCGGCAATTACATTCCGGCCATCATCTTCATAGGCAGCGATGACGACGTCAATATTATCGATGCCGACCTGCCTGAGGATTTCCTTCTTGGTGCCATCGCCCTGGTAAATCGGTGTATGGTAGCGTTGTTCAAGTTCCTTACATAACGCCTCATCTTCTTCAATGAAGGTGAGCTGGTGTTCGGCTGAGCGAAACATCATCCGATACTCATCTTTGCCCACCAGTCGATCCGCTATATTTTGGCCCTGTTTTTCGCCACTAAGTATGAGCACTCGCATACGCATCCTCCTTAATTTTGATATAAACAATTCAAATGTTTTGAATACAGTTTTTGGCAAATTAAAAACTTCAGTCCGGTTGGCAGGTTTCAAAAGATATATTCCGCTTCCCACCAGGGTCAGTATTCCTCCCAACACAAAGCTTCTTAGTTCCAATGCCGGAACAAACATCCAGGTCGTAATAATACCCAGGATGGGCACCAAAGGAAAAAGCGCGCTTTGAAACGGACGTCTTAGACTCGGCATTTTTTTGTGCAATGGAATCACCGCATAGTTGATGATACCAAGACCCATCAGGTATCCGAAATCACTCAGAGAAGCCACAAATTTCACGATGCCCGACGAACTGAAGATAATCACGATCAAGGCACAAATAAAAAGCGCAATATGGGGCGTTTGGTATTTGGGATGCAACCGGGCGAAAAAATTGGGAAAATGTTTATCACGCCCCAATGCGTATAAAATGCGGGCGCTGGCGCCCAATGTGACACTGAATGCGGAGAGACTTGCCATAATCGTCGCTATGATTCCGGCCACACGTCCCCAGGCACCGAAAAGGCGCTCGGCCGTGAAGATAAACGGAATTTCGCTCTGGGCGAGTTCCGTATAGTTGACGGTGCCCATCATCACGCCGACCACGAAGACGTAAATTGCCGTACTAATGCCCATGGTGATCAGGATAGCGCGCGGAACGGTTTTACCCGGGTCAATGATCTCTTCTGACGCGTTGGAAATAAGTTCGAATCCGACATAGGAGATATAGATGAGGGCCATGGCCGGAATAAAGGGTCCCCATCCCATTGGAGCGAGAGGCGCTAAATTAGGCGGTTCAAAATCCGCGATACCGAGCGCCGCGACTCCGACCAGAATCGCCAATTCCACCAGGTTCATGACCGTTATAACAATAATGGCTTCCCGCATTCCCATTAAATTAACGGTCATAAATACAACGGTGGTAATAAGGGTTATCAGGGCAATGCCGGCACCCGGTATAAAGTAGGCGCGCATCGTCAGCGCAAAGATAAGGGCATACATCGAACAAGCGAGCGTGTTGCCAATCCAAAAGAACCAGCCGGTAAAAAACGCCACCGGTCGGTTGAGTGTTCTACTGGTAAAGGAATAGCCGCCGCCGGCCAACGGTATGGCGGCACTGAGCTCGCTGTAATTTAAGGCGGTAAAAACAGTTAAAAAACCCATTGCCAAATAGACGAGAATAC
Source organism: uncultured Desulfobacteraceae bacterium (assembly GCA_964530095.1). Classification (GTDB taxonomy): domain Bacteria; phylum Desulfobacterota; class Desulfobacteria; order Desulfobacterales; family CAZHA01; genus CAZHAH01. The sequence continues at coordinate 11,415 of CAZHAH010000007.1, forward strand.
CAAGCGGACCGATCATATGCGCCAGTTCGCCCGGCAGGGCGAAAATTCCGGGTCCCATCGTAGCGCCAATGCCGATCATTACCGCCATAAACAAGCCCATATTGCGTCTGAAACCTATTTCTTCCGACATAAATTTATGCTCCCGGAATCTGATGGGTAAATGACTTGAGGTATGGCGGTATTTTTATTCATCGGGGTAGCTTTTGTTAAGAGGTTGTGTGAGTGAAAGAAAAAATCCTGGTGACTAAATGATAAATAATGACGTAAGTCAATACAAATCACTTAGTGAACCATGTCGGCATCGTTAATATTGGGCTTAAAAAAGGAAGAAAACTGGCATGTTACATTTTTTGACCGGCAAGAGCCGTCACAAACACGGGGCTGCGCATGATGGGCCTAAAGATATGGGTCCTGCTATGAGCACGGGGGATACTGATCAGATATCAATCGGCACATCGGATGTCATGCCTATGATTTCTTTTTCTGACGCAGGAGTGCCGCCAGGTCGGCAAAGGGGCGGTGGGAGGAACCCGGGCCTGTTTCCGCTTCCTGTTCTGAATGTCCGTAAGCGTCCTCCTCTAAGTAGCGCGAGTGTTCGTTCTCGTGGCAATAGATGCACAGCAATTCCCAGTTGCTGCCGTCGGGCGGGTTGTGATCGTGGTTGTGGTCGCGGTGGTGGACCGTGAGTTCACGCAACTTTTTACCGGAAAACTCACGTCCGCAGCGTCCGCAGACCAACGGGAACATCTTGAGGGCCCGCTCGCGGTATGATTTTTCCCGCTGTTCATGGGCTCGCCGGGCTTCGGCGACGATCCGGCTGCGGCTGTCCTGGCCGGCCGGTGGCTCTTTGGTTGACATGTTGGGATCTCCTTGATTATTTGGAGCCAGATTCGTATTAACCATATTACAAGGTTTTGACTACTTATCAAATTCGGATAGAAAGGTCACACAGAGAATGATTTACAGGATGTGGGAATAGACTCAAACTTTGATCATGGTATATTGACATCCCAGGTTTTTTCATATAGGTAGCCCAAAAAGTTTTTTAATTTAACGTCATAAAAGGAGAATCATTCAATGAAAGAGTTAAAGAAAGACTTGCAGGCTTTAGGCAAAGGGCTTCAGGCCCTGGCTAAGAAAACGGAAGCACTGGTAAAACAGCTCGAAAAATCTGAACCGGCCAAGGCCAAAGCCGTCAGCAAGGCTCCGGTCAAGGCCAAGGCCGTTAGAAAGGCTCCGGCAAAAAAGAAGGCTGCCGGTATTACGGACACGGATAAAGTTCTCAATATTATCAAACGAGCAAAAAAGGGTGTTTCGGTTCAGAAATTAATCGATAAAACCGGCTTCAATGCTAAAAAAATCGCCAACATCGTCTTCCGTGCCTATAAAGAGGGCAAGATCAAACGTGCCGGTAAAGGGATATACATAAAAGTATAGGAAATAAGCCAGTTTCAAAACATCCCATTTGGGCCAATTTCTGTGTCAGACTCAAATTTCAAGCCTCAAAATACTCAATGTATTCCTGCGGTTGAAATTTTCGCCTTCCTTGACCTTGAACAAACTGAAACGTTTTGAAATTGGCTCAAATGTATTTGAAAAAGGGTATGCGCCGTTTGATTTTTCCGGAAGAATAGGACCTGTGCGCCTATCTTTTCAGTACATGGATCGACCGCGGAATCGTCACCTCAACCGCCTCATTTCTAGAAAATTTCGGGGAGCCCATGGGGTTGTAGTGGTCCACAACCATTTTTTTGTCGCCGAATTCCACGGTATATTTGGCAAGATTGCCGGCATACATTTGGCTTTGCACCGTGCCATGGAAAGTATTCTGGCGCTCGGTTCCGTTTGAGGGTGAGAGCGATACGGCTTCGGGTCTGATCACCAGCAGAATTGAATCGCCCGCCTTTATGCCCTTTTGGTCATGATTTAATTCGAGCATACCGTAAGGGGTAGTGACGCCAATCGTATTTGTCTCCTCATCGAGTGTGTCCACCGATCCTTCCAGAAAATTAACGTAACCGACAAAACCGGCGATAAACTCATTGGCCGGCTTTTCGTAGATCTCGATCGGAGACCCGATCTGTTGAATGACACCATCATTTAGAACAAGCAGCCGGTCGGAAATACTCATGGCCTCATACTGATCGTGGGTAACAAAGATGGTCGTAACGCCGATGCGCTCCTGAATATTTCGAATTTCATCCCGCATCACGACGCGCAAGTTGGCATCCAGGTTGGAAAGCGGTTCATCTAAAAGAAGCACCTTTGGCTCCAGGGCCAAAGCTCTCGCCAGGGCTACACGCTGCTGTTGCCCACCGCTGATGCGATCGATGGTGCGGTCACCCAAACCTTCCATGTGGACCAAAGAAAGGAGTTCCTCGACCCTTGTATCAATTTTGGTCTTGGGCCACTTTTGCAGCTTCAATCCAAAACCGATGTTTTTGGCCACCGACATATGGGGGAAGAGAGCATAGCTTTGGAAAACCATTTTGGTATCTCGCATGTTGGGGGGTAAGGGGCCGATATCTTCGCCGTCGAGAATGACCTGGCCGGATGTGGCCGTGGCAAAGCCGCCGACGATCCTCAGCAGGGTTGTCTTCCCGCACCCGCTCGGTCCCACAAACGTGAGCAGCTCGCCGGGGTCAATCTTGGCCGAGATTCCTTTGAGGACCTCCACGTCACCAAAGCTTTTATAGATATCTATGAGTTCCAACATGGGTGTTTTGTGTGTTTCCATTTAATTATGCTCCTGGCTTTGTGCTGACATCGAGTCCTGTTTTTTTAGCAACAAATTGAAGGATGCCAAAGCTAATTGCCACGATGGCGATCATTTTGATTGTTGTGGCCGAGGCCAATCCAAGTTCTCCCAGTTGGGCGGTCAGGTAAATATATACCGATGCCAGATCAAACCCCGGTGTTACCAAGAAAATCACCGAGCTGAGTGACATCATGGTGGTCATAAATGTGTAAATAAATCCGGCCACAAACGCCGAAAACATGATCGGAAGCACCACCTTGAAAAATATGGTCACAAAATCGGCTCCCAGGTCTGCCGAGGCTTCTTCAATTTCGATGCTGATCTGGTGCAATTTGCTGATGCCGGCTTCAACCCCCACCGCCAGAAAGCGGAAGACGCAGTTTAAAATGATAATCCAGATGGTTCCGGTAAGCAGAAACGGATGACGGTTGAAGGCGATAATGTACCCCACGCCGATAACCGTCCCGGGAAGGGCAAAACCGGACAGGGCCGTCATTTCCATGATCTGGCGGCCGCGGAACTTGCCCCGCATAATGACGTAGGCCAGCAGTGTTCCAACAACGGCTCCGAAAAGCCCCGCACCCAGCGAAACTTTAATGCTGTTAATAATGGCGATATTCGATTGGGTGTTGAGAATATGATCGGTCACAAAAGTATTATCCACCCCCACAATTTTAACAAACGATCCCAGCACAATAACGCCGAAACTTAATAGTACCATCAACGCAACCGGGACACTGATGATCAAAAAGGGGATTTTGATGGCAGGCGCCATCGGCTTGGGCTCGGCCGCCATTCCTTTACCGGTGATTGTTGCAAATCCTCTCCCTTTTAATACGTAGTTATGCAGAAAAAATATGAGGATACACGGGGTGATGAGCACCACCGAAAGGACGCTGGCCATATTGAAATCGCCTTCGCCCGTAATCATCAAATAGGTGTCGGGGGCCAGAAACGGTGTTCGACCGCCCAGAATGGCAGGGTTCCCGAATTCAGCGATGGTCATTACAAAAACCAACAATGCGGCCTTCAAGATCCCGGGGGCAGCCAGAGGAATCGTGATTGAACGAACAATCCGCACCTCAGAGGCGCCCATATCGCTGGCGGTTTCCTCCAGGCTGGGGTTAAGCGAGTTCAGAACGTTTTCGATCATCATGAAAGACAAGGGAAGAAATGCCAGGCACTGGGCCGCAATAACGCCGGTCCAGCTGTAAATGTTGAAGTTAAGATCAAAGAAGTTGTTAATAAATCCGTTTCTTCCCAATAGCGTAATCAGGGATATTGCAAAAATATAGGGCGGGGCGGCCAGGGGCAGAAGGGCTATTATTTTTAAGGGCTTTCTAAGCCATAAAGGACCGCGGGTTGTCATGTAGGCGAAACAAAATCCGACAATCACTAAAATGACCATGACACTGGTGCCCAGGATCAGCGTGTTGATGAGGGACCAGTAATAGAAATTATAGCTGAAAAACTCGACGTAAAAATCTAAGGTAAATCCTTCATCACCCCAAAAGCTTTTGATCAGGATAGTTGCAATCGGATAGATAAGGAAGATGGCCAGAAGGGCAAAAAGGCCGCCGGCAAAAATATTTACCAGTTTGGCACTGAGAAATGCGCGGACTTGATACCACAAACTTCTACTATGCACCGGACCTATTACCGCTTCGGCCATCTTTCCATACCTCCTATGCCCTTTTATCCGGTATTATTGTTTTTTGGCCGCTTCGGCCGCTTTTTTCTCTTTTGCGTCACCCACTTTCTTGGCTTTGGCGGTTTCCTTCATCATAAATTTGCTTTTCCAGGTTTTGATAATTTTGCTGCGGTTCTTGACGGCCCATCCGTGGTCGAGTTTGATGTAGGTCGGCTTAGCGGCGCCATAAAGGGCGCTGGCAATGCCCGGGCGAGGTGGAAAATATCCAAAAGAAGCAAGAAATTCACTGAATTGCTGAGTGCCGAAATAGTCCATAATCTTCTTGGACAGTTCAAGCTTCTTGGTTCCTTTGAGAATAACCGTGTAATTGCCCTCGTAACCGATACCCTCGACAGGGATTGTCCACTGGAGCGGATAGCCCTGTTGAATCCGGTTTAGAACATTCTCATCGGCCGTGATTCCCAGCAAATATTCGCCTCTGCCAACAAGATCGGTGGGGGCATTTCCGCTTTTGGTATAGAAGGCCATGTTCTGGTCAAGATCTGCAAGGAACTTCCAGCCCTCTTTTTCGCCGTAAAGCTGCAGAAAAGAATAGTTGAGCATAAAAGCGGTTCCCGACGTTCTGGGTGATGGGGCAACGATCTGTCCCTTCCATTTGGGGTCCAGCAAGTCCTTCCAGGTCATGGGCATACCCCACCCTTTTTCGGCCAGTTTCTTCTTATTGCCTACCAGGACAAATGAAAAGGTCCCCAGGGCATACCAGCAACCATCCGGATCTTTGAACACTTGATCGATGTCTCCCCATGAGGGGGCTTGGAAGCACTCATAAATCCCCTGTTTCTTTCCGATGATCGCCTGGGCTGCACCGTATGAAATGACCATGTCGGCATTGAAATTTGGTTTTTCAGTCTGAACCCTGGCCCAACACTCTCCCCAGGAGAGGGTGATGTGCTTAATTTCGATTCCCAGGTTCTCTTCAACGTTCTTGGCAATGGCCTCATTCACCTCACGGGAATACCCCATGTAGGCACTGATCGATTCCTTAGCCTGAAGCCCGCTGGAAGCAATGCCAAATGTCAGAACCAGCGCCAAAGCTGCAATTGTAAAAAGTCTCTTTTTCATCACATACCTCCTTCTGTTAAGGTTAGGGTTGTCGAGTGAACGGATCCAATACCCAAAAGTCATTCTACCAATAGAATGACAATACCCTTAATGCGATTTTCACCCCCTTTCATCAAAGTAATAGATTGATTGTTAATCCAGTTCCGCAGACTCATATCAAAGTTCTGAATTTATGTCAAAACGGCCTTTGCCACAAGAAAATGGTATTTATTAAAATGCTCGTTGCGACAGCGCAGTGATTACGAGCATGAAAGGCAGACGGAAAAAGTGGTTCTTAAACGGGGTAGATGGATGACCGCCAACAGCGGATCGATTATGTTAAGCTGGTTTCAGGCGTTATCTGATTTTCAGCATGCATCATGTCATACTATCGTTTTGGAAGTATAAGTCAAAATAATAATAATGTTATTTATGACAAAAAGTTAATAGACTGACGCCATTCAGGGAATATCAGGCGTTGAATTGTTGATCAACGACTTATCCCGATGAGTGCCACGCCGAGAGCGATCAAGAAAGAACCCACGCTTTTCTGGGGGCCATATTTTTCCTGAAGCCAGATAATACCAAGAAGAGCCGAGAAGACGATGCTCACTTCACGGGCCGCCACGACATAACTGACCTTTGTCATTTGCATGGCAAACAGGATCATCATATAAGCAAGCAAATCCAAAATGCCGACCACAAGGATATTAACCTTGTGCATCTGCCATTCCTCTTTTACGTAGGCTCTTTTTTTAAGCCAGATATAAGGCGACAGACATAGAAATGTCCCCAGAAACATGAGGTAGATATAAACGGGAGGGAATACATGGCTGACACCGATTTTATCGACGATGGAATAGGCGGCAATGCTCACTCCCGTATAAAAAGACCAAAGGGATGCTTTTCCCCCCAGGGTCAAAAGGGGCTCAAGAAATGAGCGGAAAGAAAAGGATCGCAAATGAATAAAATAAATACCGCCAATAACGAAGGCAATACCAAAGATCCCGCTTAGGACGAGTTGCTCTCGAATAAAAAGCACAGCCAGGAAAGGGACCAGAAAAGGCCCGAAGCCGCGCGACAGCGGATAGACCAGCGACAAATCGCCGCGTTCATACGCACCGCCTAAAAACCAGAAATAAAAGGCGTGCAAAATAATGGTGGCAATAATACAAATCCAACCGGTTGTGGAAACTGTGGTCCGGGGGGCTGCGAAAATTAACATGGGGAAATAAAAAATGAGCGTCGTGAGCAGCGTCCACCAGATAAAGACAATTTTACGGTGACTTTTTTTGGCCAAAAAATTCCAGCCCGCATGGATAAAGGCTGCGGTCAGAACGATCCCCAAAGCAATTCCGCTCATGTAAACCTCGTGTGAAAATTAGAAGGGAGGGGGGGGAAGATAAGTTTAATTTTCGATATATATGCGCTTAACCCTTTGGGACACACCGCAAACCAGCTCATAGGGAATGGTTCCGATTTGATTGGCGATCTCCAAGGCAGACAAGACCTCCCCCCCTTGGTCCGATTCACCCCAAAGAATGGCTTCATCGCCGGGTTCGATCGTATCTTTTCCAACATGAACCATGGTTTGATCCATGGTGACGGTTCCGACGATGGGATAGCGGTTGCCTTGAATCAAGACTTTACCTTTGTTGGTAAGATCACGACGGATCCCGTCGGCATAACCAACGGGAAGGACTGCAATTTGAGTCGCTTTGGAAGTGGTCCAGCGCCTTCCATAGCTGATGGGATGATTAGCCGGCATTTGACGCACATGGGCGACATAGGTTTTGAACGTCATCACCGGCTTCAGGTCAATTGCCTGCGAGGTTTCCGAAGAAGGATAATGTCCATAAAGGATAATACCGGGTCTTACGGCATCGAAATAGCTCTCCGCAACGTCAAGTACTGCGCCGCTGTTGGCCATATGGATAATCGAGGGTTTTTGATTCAACCGGCTGATATTCTGAAGCAATTTATAAAACCGGGATAGCTGAAGTGCGGCGTAGGTTTTGTCTTGTTCATCTGCTGTGGCAAAATGGGAATAGAGTCCTTCCCAACTGCAATGCGGGGAACGGATGATGAGATCAAATAGATCCGGTTTTTGATCGAAAAGGAAACCCACACGACCCATACCGGTATCGACATTGACATGCACAAAGGCCGGCGTATCAATCCGGGATTCGTCGATTCTGCGAACATCTTCTTCCCCGAAGACGGTGATTCGAATGCCGGCTTTGACGGCTTCGGGTATTTCGTCGGTCAGAAGACGGCCAAAAATCAGGATGGGGGAGGTGATGCCGCTTTCGCGCAATTGCATGGCTTCCTGAAACTGTGCCACGGCGAACATCTTAAAACCCGCTTTGACCAACTGTTTGGCAACAGGAACCGCACCGTGGCCGTAGGCATCGGCTTTAATGACCGCAAAGATTTTGGCAGGGGAAGTTTTTTTTTGAATTTGTCGGATGTTATGAAGCAGATGATTCAGGTTGATTTGCGCAACAGTCGTTGGATTCATCATTCGGTAATTTAAATCGGTTCGGGGAGTACATTAAAATGCAGCCGGGATTGAGATTAGTTATCAAGCCATTGATTTCAACGTCGCCAATTCGAGTTGATCGGCGGCATCTTCGGCGCGGTCGGACACTTCCACGATGACATCCAGGCATTTTTTTAGATGTAATTTATGACTATAATCAAGCTCCGGGAAGATAAAGATGGCCTTGGTGAGATCCCATTCTTTTTTATCGACAACCGACTCCTGCATTCCAACCTCTTTTGAATGTTCGCGCACAACATCAAGCGTACAATCACCCTTAAAAAAACACAACACCGCATGTTTAAGCGATTGAATAATCCCAAGCGATTCTTTGCTGACGTCCATAAAGTGAGGTTTCAATTCATTCGGGAATTCGGGTCTCTGATTTAAAAAGAAATCACAACTGGCTTCGCCGGCATTGGCCACTTTATCAATACTTTCAACGAGTTTATAGATATCTTCACGAAGAAGCGGCAGGTAGGCACCGAGATACAATTTGTCACGAATGTCATAACGGATAACATCGGCTTCGGATTCCAAATCGCGCGTTTTGCGCGCCGATATCTTGGCCTCTTGCAGGTTGTCGGTCAGATACAATTCCAGGGTCCTGAGGCCGGTGGTCAAACATTCTTCGACCGTTTCCAGGTATTTTACTATTGATTCGACGACCTGTTTTTCTTTTTTAAAAAATGCCATCGTTCCTCCTAAAAAAATACAAAATAGAGATATATAGAACCAAGAATTTACCTTAACAAAATGGTATTTCAGGGCGCCTAACTCCATAACCACTTGATCTTGAAAAGGCAAGCCTAAATCAATCTTCAAGGTAGAGTGTTTTCTAAAAAGCAAATCCAGTTTTTCGAACTAAAAAACCGTCTTCAATAGTTTAAAAAGCAAAAACGACGTACTGGCTGACAGGGTTGGAGTTAGTACCCACCCGGCTAAAATGGTTAAAATGGTTTTTTTGCTGATTGCTTTGGCACCTTTCACCAGACCGACGCCAACAACCGCTCCCACGATGGCAGAAGATGTGGAAACCGGAATGCCGAGCATAGAAAACAGATGCATGCCGAAGGCAGAAGACATCTGGGCCACAAAGGCCCCAGGAATGTCAAGCCGGGTTATCCCTTTACCCACTGTGTCGGCAACCTTTTTGCCATAAGTGAAGGCCCCTATGGCAATGCTGATGCCACCAAGCAGAAGAAGCACATTGGTATTGATGATTCCGAGATTAGCAATGGGTCCCACAGCATTGCCGGCATTGTTGGCGCCCATCGAATAAGAAACATAACATGCCGAAACGATTGCCAGCCAGCCCATCATGTGTTGCATCATCAAGGATTGCGATCCAAATCTTCGCAGAATGCGGGTGACAATATGTGACAAAACGAATGCCAGCGTCATAACCATTAGCGGACAAATTATCCAGCTTTCTGCAATAACGAGGAATTTGGCATAATTTACCTGGGCATCGACCGCAATTCCGATTCCGACAACTCCACCCACAATAGCCTGGGAGGTGGAGGTCGGAATTCTATAGAAGGTAGCCAGCGTGACAAAGAAACCCGAGCAGATCAAAGCTACAAAAATCGCCAGATAGCTCAGATCTGTTTGAACAATGCCTTTGCCGATGGTTTTCATAACGTATTGCCCCTGAAGAAGGGCACCCAGAAGCACAAAGACAGCCACCAAAATGACCGCATGCTTAAATTTCAAAAGCCCGCAGCCCACCGTCGTACCGATACAGTTGGCGGTATCGTTGGCGCCGATGTTCCACCCGACATAGGCGCCCGCACCCAATAACAAGATGAGCATCAGTTCTATGGTTTCCTCCTAGGGCTATACATCCAATATTCTTCCAATTTACACAACATAGGATTCCTTCATTCCCATTTGCTGATGGATTTGAGTGTTTTACGAATGATGTCAAAATCTTTGTGATGCGATTTGACGATAGAATCCGATCTGACAGCCTTAAGATATCGTTTACCAAAATCGGTTTTATTAATATTGATTAATGCCTGGCTGATTTTTTCCCGAAGCTGCGATGACAAATCTTTTCTCCATGCAAAACAGTTCAGCGGGATCAACTTCGATTTCCAAATAATCTTCAATTCGTCCGGTCCATAGCGCTTGGCATCTACGGCCCAATCCATAGTTACGTCAGCGACCACGGCAGCATCGGCCTTGCCTTCTAAAACACACAGCGCGGCGGCATCATGTCCACCGGCATAAATTATTTCTCCGAAATATTCTGAAATTTTCGTTTGTAAATGTTCACCAAGCTGCGCTTTTGGGATCAAATCACCTGCGGTGCTGGCCGGATCAGTTAAAGCCAAGTTTTTCCCTTTCAGGTCATGAACCGTGTCATAGGCGCTGTCGGCTTTTACAATCAAATATGACTGATAGCCTTTAATTTTCTTTCGATAAGGGCCTGCTCCCCAAAGGGCGCATGCAAACGTCTCGATCACCCCCCCCGAAAGGTCATGGGCCAGCAGATAAGACCTTGGACCGTAATAGGAAATATGGACAAATCCCCGCAGTTGAGCCTCAATTAGAGAGGTGTAAGAACTGGGGAAAAACCAGTTACATTTTTTATGGGTGGCCTCCTCGATCGCCCTCATCACGCCGGAAAACTTTCTGGCAGTCAATTGAATATCTTCAAACGTGATAACACCGACGCAGAGGGTTTCAGGTTCAATACTGCTTATCCCTGCAGCAATATCATTCGAAGAAAAATAGATTCTGTCTATGCAACTCGTTAATACTTGATAATGTTCTTCGACAGCACTTTTTTGCTCTTCCGGGTTGGATGCATCAAGTGATTTATAAATGTTAAAATTCGGGTTATACAAATATGAATAGCAGGCTTGATTCCCTAGTGAAATTGAGTTTGTAGCAATTTTCTTGATAAAATCGGAAATCGATATCAGCAACGCGTCCATTACCAATTCATAAACTTTATTTGAATTTATGGCAGCCAGAGCAAGATGAAAATCAAGGTTAGATTGTCTAAATCCATCGGCATCAAAGAGCTTGTCTTCCATATTTTTTAAAATAGATTTTAGCTCCGATGTATTTTCTTTTGTCCTTTTTTGGGCTACGGCAACGATAATTTCGCTTTCCAGCAACTCCATGAGCAATAGAGCCTGCTTAATGGCTTCCGTATCTTCACTTTCGACAAACTGTATGAGCCTGCGCGCCCGGTGCATCAAATCTATATGGTGGATATTTTTAATAAAAATACCTTCACTGTAACGAACTTCTAAAGCTCCGATCATCGCTAAAAAACTTAATGCTTCCCGGACGGCTGCCCGGCCGACACCAAATAGCTTGGATAGTTCCCTTTCAGATGGAAGCTTATGTCCGGGAAAATAGTTTTTCTCCAGAACCAGAGTTCTGATTTGATCAATAACGTTTTCGTAAAGCGGTGCTTTTTTCATTAAATTTAGATGTGGTATTTTTTTAATTCCTGCGGATAGATAGGAGGGCAATTGAACCGATCGCGGTCTTATTAAATCCTTGATTTTTTAGGTGCCCGGGTAAGCATATAACAAAAAATTCATGAATACCCAAACATAATCTGCAAATTGTTAATCAGAAAAATAAATTGTTACCTTAACGCATTACTTTCTTTTCTCAAAATATTCTTCGACGGCTTCGCGAATGGCGATGATATTTGATAGCTTACCATTCACCGGCACAGCACATCCCGGGGCGATGATCTCTATACCTGCATCAAGTGCGTAAAAGACTTCCTCTTTTACATCTTCTATGCTGCCTTGTAAAATGGTTTGGATATTATTGATATTACCCAGAAGCACCATATTGGACTTGGCTCTCATTTCCTTTGCATCATTGGCCGATTCGAAATTATAGCAGGCCATTCCGCTCTGATTGAAGTATTCAATCCGATCAAGCGTCTTCCCACAGCAATGCAGTATCAAGGGACAAGCAATTTTTCGGCTAAACTCCTGATGAATTTCAAGCAAAAACTGAGGATATGTCATCGGGCTTACCAAATCTCCGGTAATATGGTCACAGACGTTGAGCGCATCCGCGCCGGCCTCGATTTGGGCGTTTGCAAAAACCAAAGGAATTTCTTTCAGACGATGCAGAATCGCTTTTACTTTTTGTGGATTCTCCACAGTATCTAAGAGAAATTCAGATATTCCAAAGGTATGGAAGGCCAATGACCATGGACCGTAAATCTTTCCGACAATGCCCACCCGGGTTCCGAATTTCTCTCTGAGCAGACGAATGGCGTCAAGCACGGTTATAATGGGCTGTTTCTCAAGAAAGTCATCCGGAATTCTTATATCTTCAACGCCTTTCCAGATGGACCCGGCCACTGCGGGCAAATGATGCATGCTACCCCATTCTATCGGAACCCCCAGCGCGGCAGCTTCCTGGGTTCCAGCTCCAAAAACCGGAAATACAACGTCATATCCGCAAATGGTATGACCGGCCGCGGCCAGTTTCGCCATAATCTCAGGTTTGTAATGTGCTTCAGGAAAATAGGCCTGTGCCTTTTGCTGCAGCTCCAGTGTCACTAAAGAATTTGGGTTTGCCACAGGTGCCCTGTCGACTTCTAAACCTTGTAGCGCATTGAGAAAACGTTGACGCGGTGTCATTTGCACACTATCCCCTTTCTTATCTTCCAATTACGCCTGAATTTTTTATGGGCTGGTGATATATCAATTCCTAATGACGATATTCGCATTGATTTAGGTTATTTTTTTTCGAATGTGGTTCGAAAGTAATTCACTGAATGCAACCAGCAAAATGGTGATGATCAAAATTGCACCCGTTCGCTGGTAGCGCAATGATTCAATCGATGCCCGCAGTTCTGTTCCCAGTCCTCCGGCTCCGACCAGCCCCAAAATAGCCGAGGCGCGAAGCACGACATCCCAGCCGTAAATGGAGATTCCAGTCCATACCGGCATAACCTGTGGAAAAACGCCGATGAACATCTCTTTGGTTCTGCTGGCTCCGACGGCACGCATCGCTTCTACGGGGCCCATTTCGATCGCCTCAATATTTTCGGAAAAAAGCTTTCCGGCAAATCCGATATAAATTATGATAAGCACCAGCATTCCCGGTAAGGGGCCAAAGCCGAAGATGGTAACCAAAAGCATGGCCCATACGATCTCATGAATCGACCGTGCAACAACCAAAATCAACCGGGCAACGGGATAGAGAATACGCTTGTTTGGTGTTAAATTAAACGCCGCGAACCATGCCAGTGGCGCGGCTAGCAAAATCCCGATGAAAGTCCCCACAATGGCCATTGCCAGCGTTTCCAGCAATGGGTAAAGAAGTTTTCTGGAAACATAACCGACATCCGGTGGCAGCATCCTGACGAATAGCAAATCTATGATTGCCAGAATCCCCTTAGGGATGCGCTCAATTGGCATATTTAAATGGGCGTAACCAAATATTATAAAAATTAAAAACAGCGAGTATCCGCAATAACGAATTAAGTTTTTTTTCAAATACCTGCCCCTTTTTTATTTTGGCTAAATTAAATGATTTTTTCCCTGAGCCTTCTAGAAATAACTTCACCAATCGAAACAAGCACAGCCAGCACCAATAAAATTGCGGTCGCATCCCGCCATTTATACTGGATCATGGCCTGGTGAAATGCCAGACCAAGACCACCACCACCGACGACTCCAATAATTGCGGCCCGTCGAAGATTAACATCCCATTGAAAAATCAAGGTACCGATATAGACCGGGAGAATCTGGGGAATAATGGCAATCAAAATCACCTTTAAGGTGCTAGCACCGGTGGCGCGTATGGCTTCAACCGGGTTTAAATCAATAGCCTCTACTTCTTCGGATACGACCTTGGCAACAAATCCGATGCCACGCAAGCTAAGGGCCAGGATGCCCGGCAAGGGCCCCAAGCCCACGGCAATAACAAAAATTAATCCCCAAATAATTTCATGGATCGACCGGGATACCACAATAATTAGTCTCCCCACCCAAAAAACCAGCCGATGAGGCGTGATATTGGTTGAAGACATCCAGATGACTGGAAGGCAAATAATGCCAACCGCAACTGTAGAAAAGACGGCAATAATAAGGGTGTCCAGCGTGGACCAGCCCAACTCTAGAATAGAGCTTAGATTCGGCGGGAAAAACCTCAGAATATTGATCCATATGAATTTAAATGAGCCGATTCGATCCCAGTCGGTTCCGGTGACCAGAATTATATACAGAGATCCGCAAAACAAGAAACTGGCTGCAATCCAAAATATGTGCAGCGGCCTAATTCTGATATTATTCATGAAATTCAATTGTTTCTTCCTTTTTGCTTTAATCCTGAACTATTTCTCCCTTTTTTGCTCTGCTTCTATCTGTTTTTCATATTTGTACACAGCATCAAAACAAACATCATCTGGATTCCCATCAAAAATTTTTTCGCCAAACTTCAGTGCGATGATGCGACTGGCAAAGTCTTTGGCTAAATCGATATCATGAATACTGATCAGTACCGGTATTTGCGTTTCTTCGGCGATCTCACGCATCAGTTCCATGATTTCATAGCCAATTTGTGGATCCAAACTTGAGGTCGGCTCGTCGATTAAGAGCAATTTCGGATCTTGGATGAGTGCCCTGGCAATGCCTACTCTCTGCCGTTGACCTCCGCTGAGTTTGTCTGCTCGATGCGCTTTAAAATCAATTAGACCGACCCGTTCCAGTATCTCTTCGGCTCTTTGAATATCTTCTTTCGGGAAAACTCGGAACATGACTCTCCATGTTTTTAAATATCCTAAACGACCAGAAAGAACATTGGTAATGACCGGTAGCCTATTTACCAGATTAAATTCTTGAAAAATCATACCAATATCCCTGCGGGCTTCCCTGAGTCTTTTCGTATCTAACGTTTTCAAATCTATTCCGTGAAACAAAACCTCTCCGCTGGTCGGTTCAACCAGACGATTAATACAGCGCAAAAGTGTACTCTTACCCGCAGCACTTCGTCCGATTAGGGCGACAAACTCATCGGATTTTACCTCTAAATTGACACCTTTTAATGCTTCGACACCCGAGTAGGATTTATATAAATTCTTAACCGCAAGATCTATCATTGGAGTTATCTCCATTGCAAAGAGGGGGAATTCTTGCTATTAATTAAAAGAGATTTGAGGGAGCCCCTATTTTTCAGGGCTCCCCCATGCTTATACTCGGCCCAGATGCTTGAAATGTGTTTGTGATGTTCAGCGTGATTATCATAGGGTCTAGCTAAAAACAGACTTATACTATGAATTTGTATCTTAGCCAGTTAAATCTGAGCAAAGGTGGCTATTCGAACTGAGCTTCCAAAGAGCTGGCATCAGAAATAAATAATTTAATGATGCGGTTATTCCCATTTTTCGATGTCACCGTATGCTTCTCGAATGGGATCATATGCTGAATCATCACACAATTCTATGGAATCTGAGCGAACAGCTTTCAGATAAGCCTTCCCGTAGTCGGCTTTATTGAGATGCAGAAAGGCCTTTTTTATATTCTGTTTGAGATCTTCGGGAAGATCTGTTCGCCAGGCAAACGGGTCGAGTGGCAAGAGCTTAGATTTCCAGATAATTCGGAAATCTTTCGGTCCAAACCTGCCGGCGTCCACGGCCCAGTCAAGGGTAACATCGGCCACGAATGCAGCATCTGCACGGTTTTCTAAAACAGATAAGGCGGCTGCATCATGACCGCCCGCATAAAAGGTTTTGCTAAAATACTTAGAAATTTTCATTCCAAGATGTTTGCCCATCTGTACCTTGGGGATTAAATCACCCGAAGTACTGGCAGGATCCGTGAGGGCTATGACTTTTCCTTTTAAATCATCAACCGATTTGTAGGAGCTGTCCGTCTTGACGATAAGGTATGAATGATAGCCGGGTTTCTTTTCTCTATACGGCCCCCCGCCCCACATGGCTTGAGCAAAGGCTTCAATTTTGCCATCTGAATTTTTATGTGCATCGACGTAAGATCGTGGTCCGTAATACCCGATTTGGATAAATCCCCGGCTTTGCGCTTCAATCAGGGACGCATAAGAGGTTGGAAAAAACCACTCGACTTTTCGACCGGTAACTTCTTCGAGGGCACGCACCACGCCTTTAAACTTTTCAGCGGTTAGTTGCACCTCTTCAAATGGAATTACGGCAATGGACAATGTTTCCCCCGCTTTTCCTCCTCCAGCCGCAAAAGATGATCCGCTGCTGAGGAAAAAAAGAGGTGTCAACAGAGTAAATACGAATATGAAAAACGCAATTTTTTTTCTTATAAGTTCGTGCATCGTCTAACCCTCCTTTCGATCTTGCTACGTTTGGTTATAATTTCTGAGTAAATTTATTTAGCCTTGCCATAATTGCCGCTTTGTATTCACCACCTCCTTTCGGTTTGCAGGTTTTCGTCATGTGCACATCCTGCTTCACTATTTAAAAATCAATTCAGGCAGTAAAAGGGTGGGGGTATATGATTTTTTCAGAACAGGTGCGTCAAAGACTGAAGGTTTCCCGAGACGATGAAGATGCGATTCCCCCCCAATTTTTACTTGCTCAAGAGTAGGATCCTTTCTTGGTAAAAATTTATGATGATGACCTAAAACAAGATATATAAAATTAGAATCGTAATTCTAATATAAAGGCGTTTTGAGAAATTCGGCAAAAGAGGGAAAAATTATATTGAATAATTGTTCAGACCACTCATACCAACATTGAATTATTTGTCAACACTTTTTTTGAAAATTAATTTTTGTGATAAATATGAATCTATTTAAGACCCCATGATTTGCGAAGGCATAGGCCACAGTTGCAAGTCGTTCATTAAGGGAAAGGGTTTTCTTTTCGGCACAATATTTGTTACGCTGTTTAAGGTTAAACGGGCAATCATTCAAAACCATTTAGCGGGTGCCCATCCACGACTTAATAATGGAACACTAAAATGTCCAATTCGGAAATGTGGATTTTTGCCGAAGAACTTCGTTCTTCATAGTTGATGTTGAGCAAGTTGAGCACATCCTATAAAAATTGAGGCGAAATCCCGCAATTTTTGCGGGGGCCGCACAAGGGTTTGCGGTGAGGCGTACTCAGTGTACGTCGCAACCGAAAACCCGCGGAGAACGCCGTACAACGCAAAAAAGACCATTTATGGATGGACACTGGGAGTATCTGCGCGTTTTCAGGGCAACTCAATAGGCGTGATTGGCTACAGGAGATCAACCCATGCAGGAATTAAGCAAAGAAATCCCTGAGGTGGAACTGCCCGAGGGCCTTACCATCGATATGCTCAAAAAGATCCTCGACAACTCATATGACGAAATCTTCGTCATCGATAAAGATCAGACGGTCATCTATGTCAATCCCATTTGCCAGACGAACTACGGGCTTAAACAAGGTGAGATTATTGGTAAAAAAGCTTATGAATTGATTGAACAGGGATACTGCTTCCCGGCGGTCGCCCCGGAGGTCCTCAAAAAAAAGAAGCGAATCACAATTGAGCAAAGCACCAGTGTCGGTAAGAAGCTCATTTGCACCGCCACACCGGTATTTAATCGGGATGGGGAAATCGAATTGATCGTGGAGAATTCAAGGGATATCACCCAGCTGTCAATGATAAAGCAGAATCTGGAAGATGCCAAGGAATTGGTCAAGCGTTACAAAGAGGAGGTTCAGGAATTAAGGAAAAAGCAGGTTAAATCTTTGGGGTTGATCGCCCACAGCACCAAAATGAAACGTATTTTGGAGCTGGCGCAACATGTGGCGCCGACTGATTCGACCATTTTAATTTACGGGAAATCAGGGACGGGCAAAGGTGTTTTGAGCAAATACATCCATAAGGCCAGCCGTCGTTGTGAGGGCCCTCTTATTACCATCAATTGTGCGGCCATTCCGGATACGCTTATTGAATCGGAATTATTTGGTTATGAAAGCGGTGCCTTTACCGGAGCCCAGAAAAGGGGCAAGCTCGGCCTGGTTGAATTGGCAAATGACGGAACGTTATTTCTAGATGAAATCGCCGATTTGTCCCTACATCTTCAGTCAAAGCTTCTGCAAGTTATACAGGAAAAGCGATTTATCCGCGTCGGTGGCCAAAAGGTGGTAAACGCGGATATCCGAATTATTGCCGCCACCAATCACGATCTCAAACAGATGATAAAGGAAGACAAGTTTCGGGAAGATTTATATTATCGCCTGAGTGTCGTTGAAATAGAAATTCCCCCGCTGCACGAGCGTCGCGAAGACTTAATGCCTCTCATATACCTTTTTTTGAACAAATTTGATAAACGCTATGGGGCTCATCATGTCATCGCAAATCAAACGCTCGATATTCTGCTGGACTACACTTGGCCGGGGAATGTTCGCGAACTGGAACACCTCATGGAGCGGCTGGTAGTCACTGTTCCGCAAACAACGATAACGCTGGATCACCTTCCGGCTCATCTCCACAATGCGGTAAATGATAAGCGCAGTGAGCTATTTGATCATCCGCTGCCGCTTGACGATGCCGTAGAACGGGTGACACGCGAGTTGATTGAAAAAACATACATGTTGGTCGGCAGCTCTTATAAGGTTGCGCAAGTGTTGGATATCAGTCAGAGCAAGGCCAACCGATTAATTCGTCGTTTTATCCATAAATAGCATCTTTTGGCCCATGACGGCGTTCTCACATTTTTACAATCCTCAACGTAGCTGTGCTACACTTGCGCTTACTCCGCCCAGACCTTCTCCCGCTTATCGATGACGCGTATGGCCTTGTGCGTGGCGCGCTCCAGAGTGCCATCGAGTAGGATCTTTATCCGCGGCCGAACTCCAAGGCGGCTTTTAAGGTTGCTTGCCAGCTTATCGGACAGATTTTTATCTGAGATGTCGATCTCCGTCTTTCTCTCCACTTCCACATCAAATTTGTCCAGGTGTTTTTCACGATAGACCACAATCCGGTATTCACCCGTCAGTTCATCCATTCCCCTGACAACTTTTTCGATATCGCTTGGGAATACATTCACTCCGGTAATGATAAGCATATCATCGATGCGACCATGGATGTTGATTCTGGCATGTGTTCTGCCGCAGCCACACGGTTCGGTGGTGGCGGTGATAATATCACCGGTCCTGAAGCGAATCATGGGCCGCGCTTTCTTTTTGAGGGTCGTTAAGACCATTTCACCTTTTTGGCCTTCAGGGACCGGCTCTAATGTATCGGGATCCAATACTTCAAGCAGATGATGATCTTCGGTGAGGTGAAGTCCGGTTTGTTCTTCACACATCCCGGCATTGGCTCCAAAGATATCCGAGAGCCCATAGAAGTCATAAACTTTGGCATCCCAGAGTTTTCCAATGGCATTACGGGTGGAAGCGATCGATCCGCCGGGTTCGCCGGCCACGATAATCTTGTTGATACTCAGATCTTTGGCCGGATCGAGGCCTTCCTTTTGGGCCGTTTCCCCCAGGAACCAGGCATACGATGGGGTGGTCCAGGTGATGGTGGGTTTGAACTCTTTCATGATGAAAAGGAGTCTCTCAGAGGGGATGGTTCCGGCCCAGATACAAAGGGCACCGGTCTTCTGGGCGCCGATGACGTCGGGGCCGCCCACAAAGAGCGTAAAATTGAGGGCATGCACATAACGGTCGCAGGGTCTCATCCCCATGGCCCAGAAAAGCCGCGCCTGGGCATCCTGAAATTCTTCGAAATCCTGCGTTGAAAAAGGTGATAAGGTCGGGACACCGGTGGAGCCGCTGGAAGCGGAAACATAGACGATCTCTTCCTCCGGCACCGCGATCATGTCGCCAAGATCGGGCACGGCCACCTGCCGGTCGCGTTCGACCTTTTTATTGGTAAAAGGAAAATTGCGGATATCCTCAAGCGTTTTGAGAGAATCGGGCGCTACGCCAGCTTCTTGAAACGAAGTTTGGTAAAATGATGAGTTTTGGCAGGCAAAAGCGAGTTCATCCTTCAGGAGCCTCAGCTGGAGGGCTTCCAGTGATTTGTGGGGCATGGTTTCGATTTCTTCATCCCAATATTTTTTCCATTCTGCCATCTGCGGATCTCCTTTCCGTTGATCAGTTATAGGCGTAATTGTCTAACCGTGATGGGTGTATATGGGCCTATTAGATCGTTGTCAATATTTTAATCAATAATCAAGGTTTGACCCCATATTTTCGGCATTATCCTTGACACATAAATGCTTTTTTGCAATGTTCACAAATAGTAACCTGTATCTGCCACACATTCAAGAAAGGAATGAAAAATGATGAAAGCGTTTGAATTTTTGCTTCCAACTCGAATCGTATTCGGAAACGGCGTCATTAAATAAATAAAGACGTGGGGGTGGAAGCCAAGAAACTGGGCCGCCGCGCTTTGATCGTAACCGACAAAGGGGTGCGGGGCGCGGGATATATCGATGCCATCAAGGATCGTTTGGCAACTCAGATACGGCGGGCGTGCACTGTATGGGAGAAGCCATGGGGGGGCTTTATGATAGCGGCCATGGGGTTTGCATGGCCATATGTTTGCCGTATATAATCGAACATAACCTGATCGCGGATCCTGCTAAATTTGCCAAAGTGGCCGAGGTCCTCGGTGAATGTGTAGAGGGGTTGCCGGTACTTAAAGCAGCCCGGAAGGCGGTCGATGCCGCTTGGAAGCTTTGCGCCGACCTCAATATTCCCACGGCACGGGAAGAGGGGCTTCGAGAAGAAGATTTTGACCGGCTGGCAGAAGCGGCTTCGAATAATGTTTGCGTGGGTGATAATCCCCGGGTGATGACAAAGGAGGATTTTCATTTATTATTCAAGAAGATGTACGATCGATAGGCCGAGACTCGGGCCGTAATAGCGAGCAACTTCCTGAGTGGATCACAACGCGTATGATTTAATCTTGACACACAAACTCGATTTTCCTATGTTTTTCCTAACCGAAAGGAGGTCTTTATCAGCCAACCGAAGTCTATTTCCGATCAATCCAACCCGCTCGTAACTAAAAAAGGAGGTAACCTATGGGGTTTTTAAAAAAATTTACGTTGAGCTTGACTGTTATGGCTTTTTTTATTGGTTTTGGGTCGGGCGCGCTGGCGGCGGACCTGGGTGCCAAAGATGAAGTGATTAAGCTTGCCATCAATGAGTGGACCGGCCAGCACATCACGACACATGTGGCCGGAGAGATCCTGAAGCGGATGGGCTATAAGGTCGAATTCGTCACGGCCGGCTACTATCCTCAGATGCAGGCGTTAGCGGACGGTACCCTGACTGCCACCCTGGAGATCTGGGACAACAACATCGGCGAGCACTACAATAAAGCCATGGCCACCGGCAACGTATTGAACCTCGGAGGCCTGGGACTGGATGCCAACGAGGGATGGGCCTATCCGGTTCACGTAGAAAAGCTTTGTCCGGGTTTGCCGGATTGGAAAGCGCTGGAGAAATGCATTGAGGTTTTTGCAACTCCCGAAACCATGCCCAATGGGCGGATTCTAGCCTACCCGGCCGACTGGGGCCACCGCTCGGCTGATATTATCAAGGGATTGAACATACCCTACAAAGCGGTGCCGGCGGGCAGTGAAGGTGCTATAGTATCCGAGCTTAAGGGCGCTCAGGCGCGAAAATCACCGCTTATCACGATGTTTTGGGGCCCCCACTGGGTCTTTGCCGAAGTCGCTGTCAAGTGGGTCAAGCTTCCTCCGGGCGAAAAAGCGTGCTATGAAGATCCTGCCTGGGGACCGAATCCGAACGCCGTCAACGACTGCGGCGTTGCCAAACCGAACATATTCAAGGTGGCTTGGATCGGCATGAAGAAGAAATGGCCGGCAGCCCATCGGTTTCTGGATCTCTTTCAAATGACCGACACGGACCAGATCCCCATGATGGCGGCCATCGACAATCGCAACGAGGACCTTGCCGAAGTAACCAAGGCCTGGGTTGATGCCAACAAAAGCAAATGGCAACCCTGGGTTGATGCTGCACTGGGCAATTAATGCGGAAAGGAGAAGGGGCCGGTAGTGTGGTCGGCCCCTTATCGACCAAATCATTGCCCGGCCACGAATCCATATCTGAAGAAAACCTCCAAACGTCGCACCAACGCGACGTCAAGTTATCGTGCCGCAATGTATGGAAAGTCTACGGACCGGATGCGGCACGCTATTTCCCTGACAAAGGCGGGGCGATTGAAGATCCTACCGCCCTCATTCAACAGCTGCGCCAGGACGGCCTTATTGCAGCGGCTTGCAATGTTTCCTTCGACCTCCACGACGGCGAAATCTTTGTCATTATGGGCCTTTCCGGTTCTGGTAAATCGACCGTGGTCCGTTGCCTGTCACGGCTGGTGGAGCCGACCGCCGGAGAGATCATTCTCGACAACCAAGAACTCCTGAAGGTTTCCAAAACAGAACTGATCGAATTGCGCCGCCACAAGATGGGGATGGTCTTTCAGCATTTCGGCCTGCTGCCTCATCTGACGGTGCTTGAAAATGTCGCCTTCCCCCTCAAAGTCCAGGGCCTAGCCCCAAAGGAGCGGCAACGCCGTGCGGCCGAGATGGTTAAGCTCGTGGGGTTGAAGGGCCGTGAATATAGCTACCCGCGCGAGCTCTCCGGTGGGCAGCAGCAGCGAGTCGGTATTGCCCGCAGCCTTGCCGTCGAACCGGAGGTTTGGTTCCTGGACGAACCTTTCAGTGCGCTCGATCCCCTGATTCGAAGACAGATGCAGGATGAGTTTCTGCGGTTGCAACGGCTTCTCCACAAGAGCATTGTTTTTATCACGCACGATTTTCTAGAGGCCCTGCGCGTTGCCGACCGCATCGCGATTATGAAGGACGGGGAGGTAGTCCAGAGGGGCAGCCCCGCGGAAGTCATTATGCGGCCGGCTAACGACTACGTGGCCGAATTTACGCGCGATGTGCCCAGAGCAAAGTTAATCACGGCCGGCAGCATCATGAGCCCGAGTGAAGGTCACCGCGCGGTTTCAGAGGCAGTGCCCGAGACCATGACGCTGGAGCGGCTTATCCCCAGATTCTCTCAAGGCCTGGAGGTAATCCCGGTATGTGATGACACCGGCTCGATTGTCGGTCAGATTTCAGCACAAGAGGTTTTAACGGCGTTGGCCGACACGGAGGAGGAATCCCCCTGACTGCCCTTGAGAAACTACCGCATACCGGAGATATAAAACTGCCATCCAAGCCGGCCTCTTGGGCGATAACCTGGGCTTGCGTCACCGCCGTATCACTTGCCATTTTATTACTACAAGACAGCATCACGTGGCTGGACAAATACCCGCAAGCATGGGTTCTTCCCATCAACATCTGGATTAATGCGGCCATGGACTGGTTTGTGAAGGCCTTTAAAGGGTTGTTTCACATTATCTCCTGGCTGATGGATTTTCCCATGCAGGGGCTTGCAGGACTGCTGCAATGGCTCCCCTGGCCCGCAACTGCCGCCATCATCACTATTCTGGCCCACGCCGCCTCGGGCTGGCGGCTGGCGCTTTTCACCTGCATCGCGCTGATGTATATGGTGGTTACCGGCTACTGGGATGAAAGCATGAACACCCTGGCTCTGGTGGGGTTGTCGGTTCCCCTTTCGGTTGCCATGGGCTTTATTATCGGCCTCATCGGATTCCGCTTTTCTGCCACACGACGGGTGATCCAACCCACGCTGGACGTTATGCAAACCGTTCCCACCTTCGCCTATCTTATTCCTATTTTAATGCTGTTCGGCTTTGGGCCGGTCGTAGGGCTCGTCGCCAGTGCCATTTATGCGACGCCGCCCATGGTGCGCAATATCATCCTGGGATTGGACCGGGTACCGGCGGACATTGTGGATGCCGGGCGCATATCGGGAAGCACCGATCGCCAGCTCCTATGGTGGGTCCAGATCCCGTCGGCCATGCCGACCATCATGATGGGTGTGAATCAAACGATCATGGCCGCACTCAGCATGGTTATTATTGCCGCCGTGATCGGTGGCTTCGGCGATATCGGTTGGGAGGTGCTCAGTACGATGCGCAGAGCCCAGTTCGGACAAAGCCTTTTGGCCGGCTTTGTGATTGCCCTGATGGCCATGATCATGGACCGTATCAGCATGGGTTTTGCCTCACGCAGTGGCGAAATTCTGAGCCATAAACCACGCCGGTTTTGGCGGCGCTATCCAAACCTCATAACGGCCCTTGGCGTCAGTCTGTTTCTAATCTTTTTGGCCCAGATGGTGCAGGCTTTGAACGAATATCCCAGGGATTGGATTGTTTTTCCTGCAAACGAACTCAACAAAGCCGTAGAATATGTGAACGTCAACTACTATCATATCACCAACGCCATCAAGAAATGGGCGCTTTATTTCTTCATGATTCCCCTCAGGATCGGCCTCGATAAAGTCGCCAGCCCCCGAACGTGGGGTTTTGCGATGAACTTCCAGGCCACCGTTGTCTACTGGTCGTTGGTGGGCGCTCTGGCGCTTGCTGCGTTCAAAGTCCTAGGGTGGCGCGTGATGATTGGGGTTCTTTTTGCCGGTGTGGTCTACCTGCATGGTACCACCGGTACTCCATGGCCCATCATCATCCTGGCGTTTGCATTTCTGGCTGCCGAAGTCGGTGGGTGGCGATTGGGGCTTTTCACCTGCTTAGGTCTGCTCTTTATTCTCGTTTCGGGCGCCTGGCACAAGGCCATGCTGTCGATTTACCTATCCAGCGCCGCCGTGCTGATTTGTTTTATGATCGGTGGACTGCTCGGGGTTTGGGCCTCGCTCAATGACCGGGTCTCCACCTTTCTCAGGCCCATTAATGATACCTTGCAGACCATGCCGCTTTTTGTGTTCCTGATCCCTGTGATTATGATCTTCATGGTGGGCGAGTTCCCAGCACTCCTGGCGATTGTGGCCTACGCCATTGTACCCTCCATCCGCTACACGGAGCATGGACTGCGCCATGTGGATCAGGGCGTAGTTGAGGCGGCACAGTCTTTTGGCTGTACGTCCCGTCAACTGCTATTCGAGGTGAAGCTGCCCCTGGCGCTTCCTGAGATCATGCTCGGCCTTAATCAGACGATTATGTTTGCGCTCGCCATGCTGGTGATCGCCGCCCTGGTAGGTACGACCGGGCTCGGGCAAGAGGTTTTTTCAAGCCTCACCCACGCCGACATGGGAATGGGCGTGATTTCCGGTGGAAGCATTGCGATCATCGCCATGATCGGAGATCGTATCACCCAGGCCTGGAGCGCCCGAAAGAAGGAAGCGCTGGGTCTCTAATCAGTATCCATCCATAAATCGCATCTTTAATTTGAGTCGAATGTGACTTAAAGAGGATGAAATCGACTCAATCCGGGTGTCCTTAATCCTATTTGTATCCTTTCTTTGATTTATTCCAGCCGATCTTTCACAAGGGAATCCATTGTCTGATCGGTGAAATGTTCAATATTTTTGGTATGATATTCTGCGGGGCAGAGCTTTATCGGCATCTGTCATTAGAATTAAGGGCGACTTTTGATTGACGAGTAATTCTATATTTGGGATGGCACAATAATTGAATAAGCCCAAAACAGTATCGAAAATTCCACCAGAAACCTAAAAAATTCGTTTCTTAGCTTAGAGAACCTAATTTTCTAAGGAGAAGATCGTGAAACGTCTGAAAGATCGAGTGGCTCTCATAACCGGAGGCAGTCGCGGGATTGGTCTGGCTATTTCCAAGGCCATGGCGGCCGACGGAGCCCGCGTTGCCATAAACGGTTATCATCCTGAAACAGCTTTGGCCGCTGCCAAAGACCTAGGGGGAACTGCATTCCCGGCGGATGTCAGAGATGGCCAAGCCGTCAAAAAAATGGTGGATGATGTCGTGGCCCATTTTGGGTCACTTGATATTCTGGTTGCCAATGCAGGCGTGATCAGTGTGAATTCGGTTTTGGATATGAGCGAAGAAGAATGGGATTTGAATTTTGACGTAAATGCCAAGGGGGTTTTTCTGTGCTGCCAGGCGGCCGCCAGAGTCATGGTGCGGCAAGGCCATGGACGAATTATCGCCATGGGGTCGAGTGCTTCAAAGACCGCAGAGCGTTTTATTGTCCACTACAGTGCCTCCAAGTTTGCCGTACTGGGATTTGTCCAGGGGCTGGCCTTGGAACTGGCACCGTATCATATCAATGTGAATTGCGTCTGCCCGGTGATGGTTGAAACGGATATGATGGACCTATTGGCCCAGGAGTATACCCGCGTAATGGGGAGATCGGCGGACCAGCATCTAGATAAAACAATTGCAGCACTAACAAGAGAAAAGGAGGAAAGATATGAATAAAATTATCGCATTATGGGTTCATCCCCGATCGCTGTCCACCGTCATGGAAAGGGTGATGATTGAAAGAGGGGACTTCAACGTCATTCACGAACCGTTTGCCTATGTTTATTATGTTCATGATAAAAAAGGCGAAGTACCCCACATGAAAATTGATCCCGACCACCCCCGGACCTATCCGGATACGAAGAAATGGATTTTGGATGCAGCCGATGAAAAACCGGTTTGCTTCAAAGACATGGCCTACTATGTGCCCGAGTATTTGAAGGAGGATGATGCGTTTCTTAAGCGTATGGTCAATACTTTCATGATCAGAGATGTGGAAAAGACGATTCTTTCCTATTATAAAGTTGATCCGGACGTAACCTGCGAAGAAATCGGTTTTGAGTATTTATTCAAGTTATATCGCAAAGTTGCCGATCTAAATGACAATCAACCACCGGTGGTTATCGCGGCCGAAGATTTAGAGAACGATCCGGAAGGAACGGTGAAGGCCTATTGCGAAGCCGTGGGAATCCCCTTTTTACCGGAATCGCTAAGCTGGGGTAAGCGTGAACCGGATGAATGGAGCAGTTGGGAAGAGTGGCATAAGGATGTAATCGCCAGCACGGGGATTCAGAAGGATATGGAGAAATTTGACATGACCATAGACGATGTGCCCAAGTTAAGGTCTTTTTATGAATACAATATCCCCTTCTATGAGGCACTGAATAAATATCGATTGGTACCAAAAAAAGACTGACAAGTCACATGCGACTTGCCCCAATCCCCAAGGGTTCGGGGTGATAACACGAGGGAGGAATAATATGATTGATTTTATAGAAATTTGTCGCCGGACTACCTCTGGTCCCCTTATTTCGGAAACCAAATTTGATACCGAGCTGTTTTTCCCGAAAATTATGGAACTTGTCGGGGAATACGAGATTCAGCCGGACCTGGAAAATCCGGTCAACCGGGACGATGGTGTGGCGGATGCGATTTATCAAGCTGCGGTTGATCTGATTGTAGAAACCGGCGTTTATTGTCCCGATACGCAGCGGATCATCGAAATAAGTCGTGAAGAAGTATTGACAGGAATTCGGGAAGCTCCCGGACCCTGTTATTTTGGTGAGGATCAGGACCGCAAGGTCTATCCGGTTCGTAAGCCGGAAGATTATGACACGCCTGCCTGGTGTCATAGCGGCGGAAGCTTACCCTGTTCTTCTGAAGAGCAGGCTTTTAAAACCGTGGAAGCGCTTGCCCGGATTAAAGAAGCCGATTCCGTTACCATGCCGAGTGTGATGAATCTTCGCGAAACGCCGTTGATCGCCGGATCCCCGCAGGGATTATTGGCCTGCATTCGTGCCGTGGAAATTGGCCGGGCCGCGTGTCGACAAGCCGGACGCCCCGGGCTTGCTTATCTGAATTGCCTCCCCGGGGCCGGATCGGCCCTCGAAACCATCGGCGCCAGTTGTCCTGAATTTGGTCTGAGACCATCCGATGGCTGGATCATTGGTTTTCGCGCTGAAATGAAAGCCGATTATGGTGCGCTTACGAAATGTGCTTTCCTGCAAAGCCTCGATGGACGTATCGGTTCACAGGGAGCGCCGATCATCGGCGGATACTGCGGCGGTCCTGCGGGGGCAGCCATCACCAATTGTGCCTATACCATTGCCGGTATTATTGTGATGAAAGGCCGCTTCCATCTTAGCTTTCCCATCGATATGAACTTAGG
Organism: uncultured Desulfobacteraceae bacterium; assembly: GCA_964530095.1. Classification (GTDB taxonomy): domain Bacteria; phylum Desulfobacterota; class Desulfobacteria; order Desulfobacterales; family CAZHA01; genus CAZHAH01. The sequence continues at coordinate 39,444 of CAZHAH010000007.1, forward strand.
TGTCACCGGGACCCGGGGCGTCCTTTGGGCTGTTAGCGCCAGCAGCCAAGCCATCAGCCGCAATATCGCCTATCCTTTCCATACTGTTGCCTACCCCAACGGAGGCCCTATGACCGAAAGCTACTTCTATGAGGTTGCGGCACACCATCTGACAGCGGTGGTTTCAGGTTCATCGGCCCAGACCGGTTTACCGACCAAGGGAACCACCATCGATCACATGACCCCCGTGGAGTTTAAATTCGCATCGGAAGTGATCAAATGCGCGCATAAGCTCAGCCTTGAGGAGGCCAACGACATCGTGAAAAAGCTCGTTCCCAAATACGAGGATTCCCTTGCAGCGCCCAATATCGGTAAATCATACAAAGAAGTAACCGATATCAAGACCGGGTATCCGATCCCGGAGTATATTGAGTTTTATGAGAAGATGAAGGCAGAGATTATAAACTTAGGGGTACCCTTCAATTATTGAGGAGAGAAAGATGGAAGCAAAAGAAATTATCGATGCAATTTATAACGCGATACTCGGTTATAACAAGGCCGAGGCGGAAGCGGTGGCACAGAAAGCCATTTCAGCGGGGATCGATTTAACCCAATTGATTTCTGAAGGGATGTCGCCTGCCATGGACACCATCGGGGATAAATTTCAGAAGGGAGAAGCCTATCTCCCCGAACTCCAAATGGCAGGGAATGTATTTGAAAGCGCAATGAAACTGATCCAACCCAAGCTGTTGGAATCCAAAACCGCAATGGAACCTAAGGGACGTGTTATGATCGGGACCGTTAAGGGCGATTTGCATTCCATCGGCAAGGATCTGGTGGCGGCCATGCTGAAGACGTCCGGATTCGAAGTCGTTAATCTAGGCATCGATATTCCCACCCTGACGTTTCTGGAAGAGGCAGAAAAGGCCAACGCTCAAGTGATTGCACTTTCGGCCCTTTTGACTACCACAATGGCAGTTCAGCGGGAGGTCGTCAATGCATTGGCCGATCAGGGGCTGCGAGACAAATTCAAAGTCATCGTCGGCGGTGCCCCCATCGATCAAAAGTGGGCCGATGAAATTGGAGCGGACGGCTACGGGGCCAATGCTGCGGAAGCCGTGCAAATGGTCGGGAAAATGTGTGCATAAGGAGAAAAACGATGGCGCCAGGATTTAAGGGAAAGATTCTCAGGATTGATTTGTCCAGGGGGTCAATTGAAGAGGAAATGCCTACCGAACTATTTTACCGCACCTACATGGGTGGAAGCGGTTTTGCCTTGTATTATCTGCTTAAGGAACTCGATCCGGGTACCGACCCCTTGGGAGCGGAAAATGTGCTGGTCTTTGCCACCGGTGCGCTCACCGGCGCTCCGGTAGCCGGGATGACACGCTTCACCATCGCGGCACGGTCCCCTCTCACCGGCTGTCTGGGAGAATCGGAAGCCGGCGGATTTTGGGGGCCGGAACTCAAGTTTGCCGGATTCGATGGGTTGATTGTTAAAGGTCGTTCTGAGAAGCCGGTCTACCTTTGGATCCAGGACGGAAAGGTAGAGATAAGGGATGCCTCCCATCTGTGGGGAATGGATACCGGCGTGGCCCAGGAGAATATTCGAACTGAATTGGGCGATCAACGGGTACGCATCTTGCAAATCGGACCGGGGGGAGAGAACCTGGTCCGCTATGCCTGTGTTGTGAACAACTTAAAACATACATGCGGCCGTACCGGAATGGGGGCCGTCATGGGCTCTAAAAACCTCAAGGCCATTGCCGTTCGGGGAAGAGAAAAGGTTTCTTTGGCCGATGTCGAGGGACTTCGCAAAATCACCAAAGCCGTTACGGCGGCCATCGCAACAAATACCGGCACCCAAAACTGGCGTAAGTTAGGAACGGCGGCCATAGTGAATCCGTTGAACGCCGGCGGAATGCTGCCGACGCTCAACTTTAAGCGCAGCCGCTTTGAGGGCGCGGAAAGAATTTCCGGTGAAACCATGGAAGAAACGATTTCGGTCGGAAATGAAGGCTGTTATGCCTGCGGCATTCGCTGCAAACGCAAAGTCCGCGTGGAGGGCAACTATCGGGTTTCCGAAAAATACGGCGGCCCTGAATATGAAACTTTAGCCGCATTAGGTTCCTGCTTAGGTATAGACGACCTGGAAGCGATTGCCAAGGGCAATGAACTCTGTAACCGCTATACGCTGGACACGATTTCAACCGGAATGTCGATCGCATTTGCCATGGAATGCTTTGAAAACGGGCTGCTGACACTGGAGGATACCGATGGCCTGGAGCTTAAATTCGGAAATACCGAAGCCATGCTGAAGCTGATTGAGCAGATCACATATCGCAAGGGGCTCGGCCGTCTATTGGCGGATGGAGTCCGCCAGGCTGCTGCTAAGATTGGAGATGCATCTCTTCCTTATGCGCTCCATGTCAAGGGCCAGGAGCTGCCCCTGCACGAACCCAGAGGAAAATTCGGGCAGGGTTTTGGCTTTGCAGTTTCTCCCACCGGAGCCGACCATTTAGAGGCCCCTCCGGACCAGCTGTTTCAAGCAGAAGCGGCCATCGGTTTGAAAGCGCTGGCGCCATTGGGGATTCTCGAGCCTGTGGATCCACTGGGTACCGGACCTCAGAAGATGCGGCTCTTCCGGCATGCTCAACTCATCTTCAATGCCTGGAACTGTCTGGGCGTGTGCAATTTTGCGGCCTTGCCCTTTCCCGCCGGGGTGATCAACCTGCCGCAGATGGTAGAAATCGTAAAGTGCGTCACCGGCTGGGAGACGAGTCTTTTTGAATTGTTAAAAGCCGGGGAGCGGATGGCGGCCATGGGGCGCATGTTCAATTTGCGCGAGGGATTCGGTGCCGATGAAGATACCCTGCCTGAGCGGCTCTTTGAGCCCCTGCCCGATGGGCCCAATCAGGGCAAATACTTCAGCCGAGAAGAATTTGAAACGGCCATAACGAATTATTACGGAGTTATGGGATGGAGACCCGAGGATGGGCGACCGAGGGACGGCAAACTGCATGAGTTGAACCTGAGCTGGTTAGTTGAATGAGAGGTTTAACGATATCTAAATAAAAAAGAAGGAGGATCGCATGATTGATTTAAAGAATATTCCGGACAGCAAGGAAGATCTGGATGCCTACGAAATGGAGAATGTCTTTCATTCCTGGTCGTATCAACCGGGCCAATCGCCGCTGCGTGTAAAAAGTGCCAAAGGGATCCGATTCGTCGGTGAAGACGGGAGAGAGCGCCTCGATTTCAGCTCCTGCTTCATCAACATCAACATCGGCCATCAGGATCAGAGAGTGGTTGACACCATCTGTGAACAGGCCCGGGAGTTGTGTTCTTTTGCTCCGGCGCTTTCCACAAAACCGAGAGCACTTTTGGCCAAGATGCTGGCCGAAATAACTCCGGGCGATCTGTCGCGAACCTTTGTCAGTCTCGGCGGCACGGAGGCCAATGAAGCCGCCGTAAAGATTTGCCATCAGTTTACCGGCCGTCGCAAAATCCTGGCCCGCTACCGGAGCTATCACGGCGGAACAGCGGCAGCCATGTCCCTGTGTGTGGGCGATGTCCGCAATTGGGCCCAAGTTCTACCGGGCGGAACGGAAGTGGTGCCGGTGCCAATGCCCTATTGCTATCGCTGCATGCTGGGTCAAAAATATCCCGATTGCGATTTGCAATGTGTGAAATATATCGATGAGGTCATCGAACTGGAGGGCGGTGGTGAGAAGGTGGCCGGTATTATCGGCGAACCGATACCCGGGGCCAACGGAATCATCGTACCGCCCCCGGAGTACTGGCCTGAATTGAGGAAAGTGTGCGACAAATGGGGGATTTTGATGATTGCCGATGAGGTGATGACAGGATTCGGCCGCACCGGCAAATGGTTTGCCATGGACCACTGGGGCGTGGTACCGGACATCATGAGCATGGCCAAAGGGATCACCAGCGGTTATTTGCCCATGGGCGCCACCATCGCCCGCAAGCACATCGGCGATCACTTTAAAGAAACTTTTTTCAACCATGGCGCCACCTATGCAGCGCATGCGCTGGGGTGTGCTACAGCGCTGAGAGTCATTCAGATTTATCAGGAAGACGATCTCATCCAAAATTCTGCCAAACTGGGTGCATATCTCCTTGAAAAAGGAATGGAGCTGAAAGATAAGCATCCGAGTGTGGGGGATGTGCGTGGACTGGGGCTCTTTTTAGGTTTGGAGCTGGTGAAGAATAAAAATACGCGTGAGCCGATTATGCCCCTGCAAGCCAAAATCATGCCGGGGAGCAATCCCAAGATCGAATTCGCCAAAAAACTGGGCGAACTGGGCATGACCGCTCTGGCCGTGAATCCCGGCAATGTGGTCGGCGTGGCCCCGGCCCTCATCGCTACCAAAGACGATATCGACGAAGGAATGGCTATTCTGGATAAAGCACTTGAGGTTCCCGACACATATGTGGAGGAATAGGGCATGGATGATATTGCGAAGGTGAAGGCGCTCACATTCGATTTGTTTGGAACGGTGCTTAATCTTGGGGACAGTTTGACGCCCTTTATCGCTGATTTTCTAAAAAGAATCGGAACAAACTTAGATGCCGGTCAGTTCTGGGACCAATGGCGTTACCGCCAGCGGATCGAACAGTACCAGGATACGATCATGATGCTGGGTCATAGTGGGTACCTGGAAACATCGCGCCGGGCGCTGGTTTATACCCTGCGGCGCAACGGTCTTGAGATTTCGGCAGAAGACGTCGCCCAGATGATGCAGGCCTGGCAGGAGTTGAGTCCATTTCCGGAGGTGGTCGATGCGTTGAGGAGGCTGGCTATCCAATACAGGCTTGTGGCCCTTTCCAACGGAGATCCGGAATTTCTAGTACATCTGGCTCAAAACAGGATCAAATGGGATTTTGACAATATCATTTCGGCCACTATCATCGGAGCCTTCAAGCCCCATCCCGGCGTGTACCGGCGGGCGGCAAGCATCCTGGGTCTGGAGGTCGGTCAGTGCATGATGGTCTCTTCCAATTCTTTTGATGTTGTCGGTGCCAGAGCCTGCGGCTATAAAGCCGCTTACATCAACCGCACCGGTATGCCCTATGAGGATACGCCGTTTCTACCCAACCTAACAGTCGAGGATTTTACCGAACTGGCCGACCGGTTGGTATGAAGTGAAAGAATAGGGGGTATGACAGAATCGTCTTCAGCTTTTGCCGCCGCATGTCGCGGGGGCAAACGTCTGTGTCTGTCTGTGTGGGCCGAGAGACTTTGAGCAGAGCGAGGGGGAACGGGCGGCTAACTTGATTCTAAATGAATTTATTTCCTGTTATATTCTCGGCCGCAGCTGTGCTTGCAGCAGGGATCGTGCGCGGCTACAGCGGCTTCGGTTTTGCGATGATCACCGTCACCAGTATGTCGTTGGTATTCCCGCCGTCTCAGGTGATTCCGGTGATTCTGGTCCTCGAGGTCATCGCCAGCGGTTGGCTGTTACCAAAGGTCTGGGACCAGATTGATTGGCGATCTCTGGCCTGGCTGTTTTTAGGCGTGGCTGTCGGAACACCGCCCGGCGTTTATTTGCTGGCGCATGTCCCGACCGCCCCGATGCGTGCAGCCATTGCCCTGCTGGTGATGTTCTTTACCGTATTGATGTTGAAGGACTTTGCCCTGCAAGCGATGCCGGGACGGGGGATGACCGCCGGTACCGGTTTGGTTTCCGGGCTGCTGAATGGTGGGGCCGCCATCGGCGGTCCGCCGGTGATTTTGTTCTATCTTTCGTCACCGGCGGGCGTCGGTGTTTCGCGGGCATCGATCATAGCTTATTTCATGGGAACCGATAGCCTGGCTTTTGGGTTGGGGATTTTTCACGGACTGGTAAACATCAAAACGCTCACATTGATCGGTATCCTCATTGCCCCCCTATTTGTGGGAATATATTTGGGGAATCGCATCTTTGCCAGCAGCAAGACAAAAGCGTTCCGGCGCAATGTTTTGATATTCCTTTTACTGCTTTCCATGGCGGTATTGGGCAAATCAATATGTTAACCGTTTACAGGTTCAAAGGTTCAGAGTTCAAAGGTTCAAAAAGCGGTGAACTTTGAACCTGTGAACGGCTAATCAATGGGGAGCGGGTGGCGAAGATTTCCAGAAAGGGAAAGTGGAGGTGAAGATGATAAAGAAATTGGATTTTTGGTTAACCGAAACGGAAATCGACCAAATTCACAACGACACCCTCGAAATTCTATGGGAAAGAGGGATGCGTGTGCACCACCCGAAGGCCCTGAAGCTTCTCGCCAATGCCGGAGCGCGAATCGATTCAAAAGAAAATATGGTGAAATTTCCACCCGAACTGGTGGAGCAGTGCCTCGAAACTGTTCCGAGCAGTTTTGCGATGGGGGGGAGGCTTCCGGAGCGGAATCTCAATGTCGGATTGAATGGAGAGCCCATCGTAAGGGCCACATCCGGGGCCGAAGGATACATCCCGCTAGAGAAGCGCGAGTATCGGCCGTGTCTTATGGAAGACCTCATAGAATGGAGTCAGGTGCTTGAGGGCCTCGATAATGTCGATATCTGTGCCGGTTTTTATCCGAATGATGCACCTCTGCATACTCGCGATGTGCTGGCGATGAAGACGATGCTGGAATATACGACAAAACCAGTATTTATCAACCCCTATGATTATGACACCACCAAGGCGATGATCGATATGGCCGTGGCCATCCGGGGGGGCAGGGAGAAATTCAAGGAGAATCCACTCATCTCGATTCTGACATCGGCCACCGCTCCGGGAGATATTCTTGATTACTGTGTCGAAATGCTTTTTTTGGCAGGAGAATACGGGATGCCGGTTGAAATCAACAGTGGACCTTTGATGGGGGGCACCGCTCCGGTCACCGTGGCCGGCTGTATACTCCAAAATAATGTAGAGATTTTATCACTCCTTACCATTTCCCAGCTCGCCCACCCGGGGACACCTTTGATTCATCGTGGTATTACCATGGCCATGGACATGTCGAGCGGCAACGGCGTAATGGGATCCATCGAATGCGCTTTGGCTCAGGTCGCCCAGGCCCAATTGGTAGGAACCAAGTATAACTTCCCGGTCTCAACCTACGGGCCCATAACCGATGCCACCCTGGCAGATGGTCAGTCCCAGATAGAGCGCACGATCCAGACCCTGTTGGCCGGAGTGACCGGAAGCCCGATCCTCCTGGCGGCCGGCATCCTGGATGATCTGAATATTATGGATCCGGTTCAACTCGTTATCGACGATGAAATTGTCAGCCTGCTCAAACGGTTGCTGCGCGGGTTTGAAGTCAATGAGGAAACCCTGGCCAAAGATCTGATTAAAAGCATGCCGCCGGGAGGCAATTATTTGGCCGAAACCCACACCTTCGAGCATTTTCGCAATGAGCATTACATCTCCAGACTCTTCAGCAGCAATTCGCGTGCCGCATGGGAAGAAGCGGGGGGTAAAGATCTAAATCAAAGGGCCCGGGAACGTGGATTAGAGCTGGTAAAATCTTACCAGGAAGTGCCACTGGATGCGGCCGTTCAAAAAGAGCTGGATGCAATTTATAACGATGTAACGGAGAGAAAAAGGTAATCGCCGTTCAGTGGTTTCGGGTTCAACAGTTCAGAGTTCGGAGGTAACGCTAAACTATGAAAGGTGAGTCGGTGAACGCCTAGAAAAAAAGGTTTAAAAAAATAACTTGACATTTATAGACGACCGGTCTATTTTTTTTGAAAGCTTTTTATTAGACCGGTCTATGAAAGGCTGAGGGATAAAATAAGGTGATATGCTCTTCAGCCATCCGTTATTGTAATGATTGCAGCCGGTGCCATGAACCGGTAATACGGCGAGGAATAAAACATGGAGTGCAGCCGATGCCATTTTGATAACCCGGATGACATGAAGTTTTGCGGTGAATGCGGAAGGCCTCTCACCGTCCCCTGCCTTCTCTGTCCCGCTTGCGGGTTTGAGAACCCCCCGCAATTCAAGTTCTGCGGAGATTGCGGCATGCAACTGGTGGGTGGACCTTCAGCCCCCGCACCAGGCTATGAAAAAGATGGAGGACGTCAGAGGGCCGCAGATCTGCAAGCGCCCGCCGAGAGGGAAGAACCGGCCGCCGAGCGACGCCAACTGACCGTCATGTTCTGCGACCTGGTCGGTTCCACAGATCTATCGGAACGACTCGACCCTGAAGAGCTGCGCGAGGTCGTTCGCGCCTATCAGAGCGTGGGTGCGGCCGTTATCAGCCAGTTTGAGGGACATATCGCCCAATATCTTGGGGACGGTTTGCTGGTCTACTTCGGCTATCCCCTGGCCCACGAAGATGACGCCCACAGGGGCGTCCGCACGGCGCTCGGAATTATTGAGGAAATAGAGCGGCTTAATGAGACACTTCAGCCTGAAAAGGGCATTACCCTGGCTGTTCGGGTCGGGATTCACACCGGCCTGGTCGTTGTGGGCGAGATGGGTGGCGGGGAAAAACGGGAGCGGCTTGCACTGGGGGATACACCCAATATTGCGGCCCGATTGCAGGGGCTTGCCGATCCCAACAAGGTTGTCATCAGCTCCGCTACATCGCGATTGGTTGAAGGTTTTTTCGATTGTTACCCCATGGGAAAACATTCACTCAAAGGCGTGTCCCGCCCGATGGAGATATACAGCGTTCGGGGAGAAAGGGATGTCTATAGCCGCTTCGAGGTCGCCATTACAACGGGGCTCACACCCTTCATCGGACGCAAAGAAGAAGTTCAGAAGCTTTTGGATTGCTGGGCCCGGGCCAAGGCCGGAGAGCAGCAGGTCGGCTTGATTAACGGAGAGGCCGGCATCGGCAAGTCGCGGCTTTTGCAGGTCTTCAAAGAGCACATTTCAGAAGAGCCCCATTCATGGATGATATGCCGATGTTCCGCCTATTACCAGAACAGTGCCTTTTACCCGGTGGTTGAACTCATTCAACGGTTGCTGGGAATAGACGCTGAAGATCCGCCCTCAGAAAAACTTGGCAAGCTGGAAAAGGCCCTTGACGGATTCGGATTCCCGCTTGACGATTCGGTGCCGATTCTTGCCGATTTGCTCTCCATACCGCTAACGGATGATTACGCGCCACTCGGCCTGACGCCCCAGGTAATGAAACAAAGACTTCTTGAAACCTTGCTGAATTGGCTCCTAAAAGTCTCACAGCAACAGCCGCTCGTTTTTGTCATCGAAAACCTCCATTGGGTGGACCCCTCGACACTGGAGCATCTGGCACTTCTCATGGACAGGGGGACAAAAGCACGGTTATTCATTCTGCTGACGTTTCGTCCCCAAATCGAGCCGCTCATCACCACCCGATCGCAGCTGGTGGAGATCATTCTGAGTCGGCTCGATCACAGACAGGTTGAAACAATGGCCGGAAATGTGGCGGGCGGGAAAGATCTGCCTGCGGCGGTGCTCGATCAAGTTGCCAACAAAACGGACGGGGTACCGCTGTTTGTTGAAGAATTGACCAAGATGATACTTGAATCGGAAATTCTTGTGGAAGAACAGGATCGTTATAATCTCGCGGGCCCCCTGTCTCAGCTGGCAATTCCCGCTACCCTTCAAGATTCACTCATGGCGCGATTGGACCGGCTGGGTTCCGTCAAGGAGATCGTTCAACTTGGGGCCACTCTGGGACGTGAGTTTTCCTATGACCTGATCAAATCGGTTTCGCCGCACGAAGAGGAGACATTGAAAACGGAGCTTGGTAACCTTGTGAAAGCCGAGCTGCTCGATCAGCACGGTACCCCGCCTCAATCCCGTTACAGTTTTAAGCAGGCGCTCATTCAAGATGCGGCGTATCACTCGTTGCTCAAGGGAACCAGGCAGCAATACCACCGGAAGATCGCACAGGTCTTAGAGCAACACTTCCCGGAAACGGCCAGGGCAAACCCTGAAATTCTCGGCCATCACTTCACTGTGGCCGGACTCAAGGAGCAAGCCATTTCTTACTGGCACCAGGCCGGCCGGACGGCAACCCAGCGATCAGCCAATATAGAAGCGATCAATCATCTAAACAATGGGCTCCAGCTTATCAAGTCCTTGCCGGACGATACCGATCGGGTTGAGAAGGAGCTGCAGTTTCAGGTGGCTCTCGGTGTTCCCATGACGGCCACAAAAGGATTTGCCGCAGCGGAAGTGGAAGAAATCTATGCCCGTGCAAGAGCGCTGTGTCAGCACTTGGGCAAAACACCCCAACTTTTTCCTGTCCTTCGCGGGCTTTGGTTATTCTATCTGGTGCGTGCCGGCTTGAGGACGGCGCTCGATCTGGGAATGCAACTAAAAGGACTGGCCGAGGATGTGAACGAACCCGAGCTTGTGCTTCAATCGCACGTGATATTGGGCGTGACGCTGTTCTATCTGGGTGAGTTTAGGGAGTCTCAACGTCATCTCGAGCAGGTGCTGGAGACCTATGACAGGGAAAAACACCATTCCCATGCCTATACCTATGGCGAAGACCCCGCGGTTGTATCCCTATCCTATTTGTCGTTCATTGCCTGGATGATCGGCTATCCGGACCAGGCCCTTAAGAGAGACCAAGAGGCTTTGGATTTTGCCAAAGAAGTTGCCCACCCATTCAGCCTTGCGTTTGCTTTCAATATCTCCGCCCGTCTCCATCAGTGTCGCCAAGACATCCGCCTGGCACTTGAGAGAGCCGAGGCGACGGTCAATCTATCTTCGAAACACGGCTTCACCCACTGGTTGACGACGGGGAAAATCCTGCAGGGTTGGGCCATGTCAAAAGCGGGCCAGGGGGAAGGCGGTCTTGCACTGATGCGCGAAGGACTTTCAATGTGGCAGGCCACGGGGGCTGAAGTATCCGGTCCGCACTGCCTCACGCTGTTGGCCGAGGTCTACGGAGAGACCGGACAACACGAGAATGCCTTGGAGGTGGTCGAAGAGGCGCTGGCCTCCGCTCAAAAAAATGATGAACGCTTGTATGAACCCGAGATTCATCGCCTCAAAGGGGACCTGCTTTTAAATCCACCAGCAAGCGCTCCCGCTGAAGCGGAAGCCTGCCATCGCAAAGCCCTGGCGGTCGCCCGTGACCAGGGTGTCAAGTCACTGGAACTCAGAGCCGCAATAAGCCTTGGCCGGTTTTTGATGGCGCAGACAAAAAAAAAAGGAAGCCCAAGAGATCTTGGAGAACATTCGTGGATGGTTCAGGGAAGGACTTGATAATCCCGAGCTCAAAACCGCTCAACATCTGCTCGATAAAATTTCCCAACCATAAACATCCCGCAAATTCCCCGCAAATTCCCGAAACGACTTTACAGGCCTTGACAAAGAAACGCATCGAGAGATGACCATCCCTTCTCATGTCCCCCTCATACATTACTTTTTTGCTTGACAGGGGCACCGGGTAAAATTACTGTATGTTGAAAATATTTACTATTTTAGTAAATATCCTAACCAGGCATGTTGAATGACGGCCGATAAGCAATATTTTTCAACCTCTTTGGAAAAGGGGTTAAAGATACTTTCGCTTTTCGATACCGAGGCCCCCAGTTTTACGCAGACGCAAATTTCACGTGCGATCGGGTTAAATATGACCTCGACCTATCGCTTTGTGAATACGCTCGTCACATTGGGGTATTTGGAAAAAGATCTGCGGACAAAAGAACTGCAACTGGGTCTCAGGTCTTTGGCGTTAGGCACGAACATTGTTCGTACCGTCGACGCGTTGCATCTGATCAAAATGCGGGTTGATGAGGTCCACGAGCAGAACAACATCACCATCGACATCGTATTGGCCATCGACAACGACATGATGCGGGCCTACCACCGGCAGGCAAAAGAGACATTCATCTACCACCTGCCTGCCATCGCCCGCAATTCGCTGCACAACACATCCGTGGGCAAGGCCTACCTGTCGACCCTTTCATCAGATGCACTCACCGACATGCTGGCGGGCATGTCGCTGGAGGCCAAAACTACCAACACCATCGTGGATAAAGGTCAGCTTCGAAGCGAGATCAAAAAGACCCGACAGCGCGGCTACGCGTTGTGCGTCGAAGAGTTCATCCCGGGGCTCCTCACGATCGGCGCCCCGTTGATTAACCGCAAAACAGGCAAAGGCTTAGGGGCGGTTTCGTTTGATTTTTCGATCATTCAGCACAGCGCCACGACGGTGAAGCAAAGATATGCCAATCTGGTCGTCAAACTGGCAAGAGACATCTCCACCATTTTAGAAAGAAAAAATCATGACCGCTGAAGCCACACCCAACCCGGCGGCGGTGCTCTTTTCAACGGTGCGGATTGGTCGGGTAAACGTTTTTTCGCTTCACTCAGAAAGGGGGTGATACGTCCAATATGGAAGGCGTGGTCTCAATGGCCACGTTAAATAAACGATTCGTTCTGCATCTCATACAATGGCGGCATGCAAACAGCAGCGTCCACCCCAGCTCATCGATGCTTAAAGTGCGGCGGTGGGAGCCGGTCTTGGACCAACCCGAGATCTGACATGAGGCAATGGTGACCGGGAGCTTTGCAGTGCGCGCCTCGGCAAAAGGAGGATTAGCATGAAACGTTTGACTGTGATACTCATGGTAACTTTGGTACTGTGCCTGTCGGCCGGTATCGTCATGGCGGAAGAAAAAGAACCGATCAAAATCGGTGTGGTGCTACCCATGTCCCCGCCGGGCGCCTATGCTTCGGGTAATCCCATGTGGTGGGCGGTCCTGCAGGCGGCCGAGGAAGTCAATGCTGCCGGTGGGCTGTTGGGCCGCGACGTGTCCGCCGTCCTCGGCGATACCCGCGGCGTGCCCGAGGAGGCCAAGGCCGCCACCCAACGCCTGATCCTCAAGGACAAGGTGGTGGGGGTGGTCGGCAACTACCATAGCTCGTGTGCCCTTGCCCAACTGGATCTCTTCCGCGATCACAACGTGCCTTATATCGGCGCCGAACCCTGGGCCGACGATGTGACCGCCAAAGGTTACAAGCAGGTCTTCCGCATCTCCATCACCAACTCCCTGTATACGGACATCTCAGTCGCATGGATGAAAGCGGCCGGCTTTAAACGCATTGCCGTCATACAGGAAATCACCGACTGGGGCCTCGGGGTCGCCAAGAAACTCAAGGCGGCCTGGGATGAAGCCGGAATCTACAACGAAACCGCCTTTACCGATATGAAGACAGAAGATTTCACCGAGATCCTGATGCGGTTTAAAAAGTGGGATCCGCCGCCCGACATGTTTTACGGCTCGATCACCGGTCCGGGCGCATTTCGCGTCATCAAGCAGGCCTATGATCTGGGCCTGGCGCCTACGCCGCAGACCGTTTTCTACGCCTCTAACGCCGCCTTGAATCCGGAGGTTTGGGAAGTGGCCGGCGCGGCGACCAATTATTGTGTCGTCACCCAGATCGGACTCCCGCCGTCGGCTTACACGGATGTCACCAAACGGGCGAACGAGCGGTTCAAGAAACAATATGGCCGCCTCATGAATGCCACCGTCATGGAAGGTTACGATTCCTTTATGTTGATGTGCGAGGCGATCAAGCTGGCCGGCAGCACCGACGCCGATAAGATTATCGACGCTCTGGAACGCATCAAATGGACCGGTATGCGCGGCACCTATACCTTCCCTTACGGCACCAAAAATCCGGTTCCTGCGGACCAACCCGCCTATATGTGGCACCAGTGGCCGGATGTGAGCGAGTACCTCTTCCAGTATACCAAAGTCGGACAGAGCCCGGAAGAGGGGACCGTCATGTGGCCGCCGCTGTGGTCGCAGTTGCCCAAGGGTCAGTACGTCATTCCGGTACCCAAATAACCGCCACGCTTGACACGGCCGGTGCGTGTGAGGCACGCACCGGTTATCACCCCTAACGCCAACGCAAAAGGAATCGACATGCACGGTGCAGAATACTTCCTCATGCTGGGAACCAACGGGCTGGTCATCGGCTGCCTTTACGCTCTGATGGCACTCGGACTCACCTTAATTTTTTCGGTTTTGAAGGTCATCAACTTCGCCCATGGCGAGTTCTACATGATAGGCGGATACATGTCCTATTTTCTGGTGACAATGATCGGGGGGGTGCATCCCTTCTTCGGGGTGCTGTTCGGAATGGCCGTCCTGCTGGTGCTCGGTTCGACCTTTGATTATCTTTTCCTACGTCCCATGCACCGCGGCCATGTCGAACGGCCGGCGGAATATGCGATTCTGGTCACCTTTGGGCTGTCGTTTTTTCTGCAGAACCTCGTGTTGGCCCTGGCCGGCCCGTTTCCGCACCGCACCCCCTCGTTTCTGGAGGGCGGGGTCCGGTTCGCCGGCATTGTGATCAGCGCCGACCGCCTGATCGCCGCCGGACTGGCCCTGCTATTGATGATGGCCCTGCTGGCGTTCACGAAAATGACCTGGACCGGCAAGGCCATGCGCGCCGTCAGCCAGGATCGCGACGCCGCCTCGGTGACCGGCATCAATCCTTTAAAGATGAGCAACATCGCCTTCGCCATCGGGGCCTCCCTGGCAGGGGCTTCCGGCGCCCTGATCGCACCGATTTTCAGCATCGTGCCCGACGTGGGCGTCCTTCCTTCGCTGCGCGCGTTTATTATCGTTGTCCTGGGCGGCATGGGTTCGGTCAAGGGCGCCATTTTAGGCGGCCTTATCATCGGTCTGGTGGAATCCGCGGGGGTCGCGCTGGTGCCCGACATGTCGCGTGCCCTGGCCTATCGTCAGCTGTATGGATTAATGATCTTTGCGCTCGTGCTCCTTTTCCGGCCGCGCGGGCTGTTCGGGGAGGCGCAGTGATGAAAAACTTGTGGATCCGCAAAAGCCTTTTTTTCGGCGGCCTGATTGCCGGCGGCGCCCTGATACCGCTCGTCGTCAGCAGTTCATACTGGCTGCACGTCTTCGTGATGGCCTATTTTTACGGTTTGATGGCGGCAACCTGGTCGTTTCTGGACGGTTACGCCGGTCAGTTCTCTTTTGCCAATATCGCCCTGCTCCTCATCTCCGGGTACACCAGTGCGTTGCTGGCCAAGCACACCGGCCTTCCGCTGCCCTTCGGCCTTATCCTGGGGATTCTTGCCTCGGGACTGGTCGGACTTGTGGTCGGCCTCCTGTGCCTGCGGTTCAAAGGCGCCTACCTGGCGCTTTTTACGATCGCCTTTGCCGAAGCCGTGCGCATCGTGATCAACACCGAGCATCAATTCACGCGCGGACCCGCCGGACTGTATGTCGAGGGTTTCTTCGACACCACCTCGCAGATTCCATACTATTATCTGTCCTTTGTCATTCTAGTGGTGTCGGTTTTGATCATGTATCGCATATTGAAATCACGCTGGGGGCTTTTCTTCATGGCCATCCGCGAAGACGACGAAGCGGCCTCGGCCCTGGGCGTGAACATTGTACGCTACAAAATCATCGCCTTTGTGGTGACGAGCATGTTTTGCGGGGTGGCCGGTGTTTTCTACGCCCACTTCAGCAAAATGCTGACCCCCAATTTCGGGGAAATCGCCACCATGGGGCTGGTGATCGGCATGGCCGTCATCGGCGGTGTCGAGCATCTGATTGCGGCCACCCTGGGCGGGATATTTCTGGAATTCGGGCTGGAGGGATTGCGGGATTTTGGCCCCTGGCGCATGGTGGTATTCGGCGGGCTGTTGATGGTGGTGGTGCGCTTTGCCCGCAACGGCCTGCTGGCCCCCCTGTGTCGCAAACTGATTGGCGAAGAGGTGTAGGCGATGACTGGCATCGAACTCAAGATTGAAGGACTCAAAAAGCATTTCGGTGGCGTCCGGGCGGTCGATGGACTCTCGTTCGCGATTCAGGGCAATGAGCTGATCGGGCTCATCGGACCGAACGGTTCCGGGAAGACCACCACCATCGATACGATCAACGGGCTGCTGAAACCGACCGCCGGCACGGTCCGTTTTCAGGGGGAGCGGATCGACCATTTGCCACCGTATGAACGCGCCGCACGGGGTCTGGGGCGGACGTTTCAGGTGACACGTGTCTTCCGCCGCATGAGTGTGATGCAAAACCTGTTGGTACCAAGGCTGGCCCTGGCCAAAGGGATTCGCCATGAGGTCGAAAAGCGTGCCCATGAGGTGATGGAATTTCTAACCATCGGGCACCTCGCAGCGGAAAACGCGGAAAACCTCTCCGGGGGTCAGCAAAAACTCCTCGAGCTGGGGCGGGTTCTGATGCTGGATCCGGATGTGATTTTTCTGGATGAACCGTTTGCAGGTGTTCATCCTGAATTGCGCCAGCAGATCAACAGTTACATCCAGGAGGTTCATCAGAACGGCAAGGCCTTTGTCATCGTAAGTCACGATATGGACACGATTTTCGGTCTTTCACAGCGCGTTATCGTCATGAACGAAGGCCAAAAGATCGCCGACGGCGATCCGCAGGCGGTGCGAACCGATGAGGCTGTGATCGATGCATATTTGGGTGAGGCCTCGGTGAAGGCCCAGCTCGACGATGCGCAACCGACAGGAGGCGACTAGCATGCTGCAGATTCAGAATGTTTTTGCCGGATATTATCGCGACATCAACATCCTTCAAGGGGTTTCTCTCACGGCCCAGGAATCGAAACTGACCGCCATCATCGGTACCAACGGCGTCGGCAAATCGACCCTGTTAAAGACCATCTATGGGTTTCTGGCACCGAACAAAGGGGAGATCCGGTGGCACGACCGGAACATCACCGGTGCAGACCCGTTCAAGATGCCGATCTTTGGATTGACCTACATCCCCCAGCGACGGAACGTCTTCCCCGAAATGACGGTGGAGGAAAACCTCATGCTCGGGGCCTGGACGTTTCGGCGCCAGAAGAAACGCATTGCGCGCAAACTCGAGGAAAACTACCAGCGGTTTCCAATCCTGAGGGAGCGCCGCCGGCAGAAAGCAGGGAACTTCAGCGGTGGGCAGCAGCGCATGGTCGAACTGGGCCGGGCCATGATGATCGACCCGAAGCTGATGCTGGTGGATGAACCGACGGCCGGCCTGGCACCTCTGGTGGCGCGCGAGATCTACGATAAACTTTTACAGCTCAAAGACGAAGGCATCACGATCCTTCTGGTCGATCAGAATATCAAACAGGCGATCGAGGTTTCCGACTACGTCTATGCCCTGGCCCTCGGTAAAAATATGACCGAAGGCCCCCGGGAAGACTTCGACAATCTGAAAGAACAGATCAAATCCTGGCTGTAGACCGGTAGACCACCCGTCCGTCGACAATCGTCATATCCACCGCGATGTCCCGGAGATGATCTTCGGGCGCGGTGAGGGGATCCTCGGCCAGGACGACGAAATCAGCCATTTTTCCCTTGGCGATCGATCCCTTGAGCCCTTCTTCAAGCCCCGCATAGGCCGAATGCCGGGTGTAGACACCCAGGGCCTCGCGCACGGAGATTTTCTCCGATGGGCAGACCAATTCCCCTTCAAGCGATCGTCGGTTGACCATGCACCAGATTTCATACATCGGATTCGGCGCCTCCGGCACCGCCCCGCCCCCGTCCGAATTTCCCGGTACGCACAGACCCATATCCAACATAGTCCGGAACATGAACGAGCGCTCGGTTTTGGGCGCCAACAGTTTGTTGGGCCCTTCGTTCATGAAATAGGCGGTGGGCATCGCGATCGCGCCCAGGTGCTTCAGCCGGGGCAGATAGGTTTCGTCGAGGTCTTCATTACCCATGTGTTCGATGCGGTGTCGCATGGCCCGAATCCCCTCGATCCCCGTCTGTTCCGCCTCCGCCTCGATGGCACACAGGGCCATTTCCTGGCCCGCGCGGGTAATCGCGTGCTGGTATACCCGCAGGCCGGCGCGATGGGCCCTGCTGAACCACGCCTTTAACTGGGCCGACGAACAGGTGATGTCCTGCTGCCGGTCGACGAAGATCTTGACGCCCCCGAACTTGATCCACGCGTTGCCGAAACCGGTGGTCAGACCGCAGTGGAGCACCTCATCCAGATCGACGGTCTTATAGAGGCCGTGGAAACAGGGGATCAGCTGCAACCGGGTCTGCAGCTCCCCCGTTCGATACAGATCCTGATAGACCCGCGGGGTTTCGGGATGATCCATGAATTCAACCAGGGAGGTCACTCCGTAGCGCATGTGGGTATCCAGGCCCTCTTTGATCACCCGGCGTGTCTCCGCGTAGCTGAAGGGGCTTTGCGAGCGGGGGAAGAAATAATTCCAGCACTCTTCCACGTAACCGGTCGGTTCGCCGGTCTTAAGGTCACGCTCTATGAATCCACACGGATCGCAAGCATCCAGCTCCTCAAAGGTGGGATGCTCCCGGTCGATGTTGAACTTTTGCAGGGCGGCGCTGTTCAGGTGGTACCAGTGCATCCCCGGTTTGATGATGACCGGGTGATTCGGGGCAGCCGCATCCAGTTGGGCTTTGGTCGGAAAGGGCTGGACGGTCTGGCCCTGTCCCAATATAAGCTCCCCCGCAGGGGTTGCGGCGGCCCGCACCGCGATCGCCTTTAGAATATCATCTACGGATTGGAGTGGTGGTATGTGGCAATCCACCACCAGATCCGAGGTCATCATGCCATACATATCGTTGTGGGTGTGGGCATCGATAAAACCCGGCAGCAGGATTCGGCCCGCCAGCTCGATCCGTTCGGTCCGTTGCCCGCCCATCTTCGCGATCGTGCCGGTTTCGCCTACGGCGACGATCTTACCCTCATGGACAGCCACCGCTTGCGCCACCGTGTCCGCATCGTCCATCGTAAGCACCTGGCCATCGACCAAAATCATGTCCGGCATCACTTGCACGTTTTTCCTCCCCCTGCTTTGACTTTAGGCGCCGCTTTCACTAAACATGGACCCAAGCGCGTCGCACGGTTTCTTTCGGGCGATTCCATAAAAAGCACAGGTTTGCACCGATTGTCAAATCGTTCACCCGGCGTCGAATCCGGGGTACCTGACATGCGTAGCATGGGCTTGACCCCAATGGAAATCGCCTATGCTTTGGTGGACCTGACCCTCTTCAATGGGAAAATCGCTTTTCACAGATAACCGGTTTATTCGTTTCCGGCAGAGTTTGGCCGGGATAGGATATGGGATACGGCGTATTTCAAGATCGGGTAGGTTCTTTGCGCAAGATCCGGTTTATAAACCCTTTCGCCGAATTTGTGTAAATCCTTTCCCCAGGGACCGATATTGATGACCGGCATGGACAAGTTGATGTTCTCATGAAATACGTTGCCATAATACTTGTCCCAGAAAGGCATATTCGAACCGATAGCGGAGACCGCCTCGGAACAATCGTGGAATGAAGCAAAGCTCATGTCCGAGATCTGCATGTAGTAATTCAGCTTCTTATAGCTTTCGTCCCACCTTTGAGTTGTAAACGAATTGATCGCTTTGCTCAGAGATGCCACAGAACTTGGCAACGAAGGGTAATCGCGGTTGGCCGCATGCGGGTAGTATGGCGGCAGAAAAGCCAGGACAACAGAAGGTGAGCGGTCCGCAAGATACTCAAAAACCTTTTCGATTAGGCGATAACTACCCTCTTGAATGCCTGTCTGCCCATTACAAATCAGGCGGTCTATTTGCTCAAATGTCTTGTTATAATCATTTAAAAAGCGTTGTCCGGATTCACGGGTCGCGGCGGTGAAAATTTCTGAAAATGTCCTGATCTGAACGGTCCATGAGGTTAACTGTTCCGTCCCCACACCCAGGGATGTGTAGATTTTTTGGCGGTCTTTAATCGTCCGGACAACATGGCTGCAGGCCTTCTCGATGGTTTGGATTAACTGGATCAGAATCGCAGCGGGTCTACGATTTAAGCTGATCAGACTGAGACATCCGGCTGCCGCATGGGGAATCGAACCCTCATATACCGTCTGACGATCACGCAGAAACATCCAGGTGGGCGGGGGCGCGACTTCATTTGCCACAACGTCGGAAAAATCCGTATTCAACTCGGTCTGCTTCACAATTTCAGAGAGCAGCATCAGGGGATTGAAGCCTGCGAAAACATTGCCCACATGTGCTGCCCTACCTCGCACATACACCAGGGCCAATAATTTACCGGCGCTGCCCTCGTACAACACACCTTGTTGATCTTCGCCTCTCTGATGCGTTTCAGAGTCGATCAGTAAGTGATAGTCCAAACCGAAATTTTCTGCGAGGCGCTCCATGAGGGGTACGCTATTCAACATCCCCAAGGACATATACTCTTCTCCGGGAACCGAGAGACAAAGAAGATTGCCGACAAGATCTTGCCTTGAAGAATATTCCGCCGTCAATGCCATTTGGAGCGCCACTCCGGCTTTCATGTCTGCGGTGCCTCTTCCGAAAATCCAGTCACCACTTCTCAGGTCACGCGCCATTTCAGGCGGCAGTTTCATTTCCGATAATTTAGCGATCAGTTTCTCAGGATGATGAGCGAACGGCGCCAAAGCACCGAAACTGTTTGCGTGAACCGTATCATGATGATTGACCAAG
The DNA here is from genome assembly GCA_964530095.1 of uncultured Desulfobacteraceae bacterium. Lineage (GTDB taxonomy): Bacteria > Desulfobacterota > Desulfobacteria > Desulfobacterales > CAZHA01 > CAZHAH01. The sequence goes on from CAZHAH010000007.1 coordinate 59,858, forward strand.
ACGACTGTTTGCGCTCCTTTTCCCTTCACCAGTGCCCAAACGATCGATCGATGCAGCGGATCATCCGCTAAAGGTTCTGCGCCAAAGTGGCTGGGGTTTCTTTGGAAATAAGTCTGATGGCCGACCCAATTGAGCATGTAATGTTCAATATCTTTTTCCCGGCGCGTTTCCGTGTCGCTGCGGAGTTCGACCAGTTTATAAAACAGCGACATGATCGCATCGGTGAAATTCGGCACGGACATTTTGAGTACCTTGATGCTCGATTTTCTAGGCATGCTAGATCAATATCATTGAAATAGCTTCCTATAAACTGAAAAACTGAGGTCTCCATCCACGACGAACTAATGGCACGCAAAAGTGGCCAATTCAGAAATACGGATATCCGCGTTCATTTTCCTAACCCTTCAAAGGCGCTTCACCCGCAAACTGGATAGTATAATTATTCTTGCGTCGAGCCTTTGGCATCATCCAGCACCTCCCGCACCTTGTTGGTGAGAGAATTGAGGGAAAACGGTTTCTGAAGAAAGTGGACGTCGGCTTCGAGAATACCACGTTTGACGATTACATTGGCCGTATAACCGGAAATGAAAAGGACCTTGATGAGCGGATTGAGCGTTTCGATTTGGGCCACTAGCTCCTTGCCGTTCATCTGTGGCATCACGACATCTGTAATCAAAAGATGAATCGTGCCCTCATGTCCCTCAGCTATGTCGATGGCTTCCCCGGGTGTCGGGGCCGCAAGGACCTTATAGCCATAACGCTCAAGCATGGTCTTCCCTATATGCAGGATCTGGGCTTCATCTTCCACAAAAAGCACGGTCTCGGTGCCTTTGGTGCTGGGTTCGATATCCTGGTCTTTATTTGACGCCACGGTCTCGTGCGACGGGATAAAGTAGATCTTGAACGTGGCGCCCTCTCCCGGTTCGCTGTCGACGTTGATAAATCCGTCGTTTTGCTTCACGATCCCGTAAACAGTGGCCAGACCCAGCCCCGTGCCCGCTCCGATTTCCTTAGTTGTAAAAAACGGTTCGAATAAATTTTCACGCGTCTCCTTTTCCATACCGCAGCCGTTGTCGCTCACCACCAACATCACATAATCACCGGGAACAAATCCCGCCTGCTCCCCACAATAGGCCTCATCCAGCGTAACGTTCTGGGTCTCGATGGTAATCTTGCCCACCCCGGATATGGCATCCCGGGCATTCACCGAAAGGTTCGCCAAAATCTGATCGATTTGGGCCGGATCGATCTTTACCGGCCAAAGGCCCGCTCCCGGCATCCATTCCAGATCGATGTCTTCACCGATAAGCCTTCGCAACATCTTGAGCATTCCGGGTATCGTGTCGTTGAGATCGAGTACCTGGGGAACCACGGTCTGCCGGCGGGCAAAGGCCAAAAGCTGTCGGGTGAGATCCGCCGAACGCTTGGCGGCCTGTAGAATCTCCTTAAGATTGGCATGCACCGGCGCCGCAGGGGCCAGCTGGCTCATGGCCACCTCGGAATGACCGATAATGACCCCCAGCATGTTGTTGAAATCGTGCGCCACACCCCCGGCCAGGCGCCCCACCGACTCCATTTTCTGAGCCTGTAAAAACTGATTCTGCAATTTTTCACGCTCTTCTGCTGCTTGCTTACGTTCGGTGATATCCCGGATGGAGGACTGGAGGACCCTTTCTCCTTTTAACGTATACGATGTGAGAATGACTTCGGTTGGAAAAATTTCCCCATTGGTGCGTTGATGGAGCCATTCAAATCGCTTGAACGCACCGCTTTTAATAGCATCGTGAATATATCGACCCGCTGCCTCGTGGGACTTCCGACCGTCGGCCTGCAGGTCAGGGGAAAAATCCGCCGGTCGTCTATTCTTGAAATCCTCCTTGCTGTCCAAACCGAAAAGCTCAAGGGAGCGGCGGTTACAATCGATGACCTTGCCGTTCTCTGCGGTGAGATTAATGGCGTCGTGAGAGCCTTCAAAAATGGCCTTGAATTTCTCCTCGTTTTCCCGAAGCGCCTCCTCTGCATGCTTGCGTTCGGTGATGTCTCGCCCAACCGATTGAAACTCAACGATATTTCCTTCCCCATCAAAAAAAGCCCTATTCGACCACCGCTGCCAGCGCAAATCACCCGTTTTGCTAAAGACTTCATGCTCTTGAGATTTGGAAGCCTTCATCGGTGAAAAAGAACTGAAATGCTTTTTTACTGCTTCGTGGGCATTTTCCGGGATCAAAGTCAAAAAATTTATGCCTATCATTTCATCAGAGGTTCTTCCCCAATTTCGAGCATACGCTTTATTAACAAAAGTTAACGTATAATCAGATTTAAAGCGACAGATCAATTCTGTTTGATCCTCAACAATGGCACGATATTTCTCTTCACTCTGCCGTAGTGCCTCCTCGGCCTGTTTGCGCGCGGTGATGTCACGCCCTACAGATTGAATTTCCTTTAAATTCATATCGTTATCATAAAAACCCCGATTGACAAACTGCATCCAGTGAATGTTTCCTTTTCCTGATAAGACCCGATTTTCCATGACGACCACTGGATTTGATGGGGATATCGTCGCTAATTTGGCATTAATCATCTCTAAATCGTCTGGATGAACATCCGGAGACCATTTTTTGCCGATCAACTCTTCTTTCGATTTTCCAACAAAGCGGGCGTAGACATCGTTGACCATAGAATATGTATTGTCGGGATAGAATCGACAGATAATTTCGGTTTGATCTTCAACAACTTTTCGATAGCGCTCCTCGCTCTTTCGCAGCGCTTCTTCTGCCTGTTTGAGGTCAGAAATATCTGTTAAAATACCAAAGCTACCTGTAAAATTTCCCTTCTCATCGAAAAAATCCTTGGGAGACCCAATCGTATATTTTGTGTTACCATTTTTTGTTCTCCAAGCTATTTCAAACCTTTCCTCTTCACCATTTCTTCGCTTGGCGATCTGATCTTCCATAAGATCCTTATAATCAGGGTGGATGAATTCAAAAAGGTAATGCCCGGTCATTTCATCTTGGGAATATTCTAATAACCTGCAAAATCTTTCGTTAACGTGAGTAAATACGTAATTTCGATCTGTCACGCCTAATGCTTCATCCATGGTCTCTACAATCTGGCGGTATTGTTTTTCAATCCCCTCCATCTCTTCATCAGTTCTCAGCTGTTTTTCGGTTTCTTTCTCCAATTCTTTGACTCTTTGTTCTAACTCTTCATAGGTTGGTTTTTCGGACATTTTTTCACCTTCAAAAGATAACAATGGACGAATTTATAAGGATTTTAATTGGCAAGTATGCGTGATCCGGTTAAACCTAATTCCATGGTGTCAACATTATGATATTATTCAATTTGGATATATTTTGCAAATACAAGATGTAGAGGTCGGTAATTATTGAAGATTAGCTCAGGTTTGGTCAATAATCAGAAAGTGGTTCTATTCATTCCCAACCTTTCATTTGCCGGCATGACCTGAAAACCAGATCCGGTTTTTGGCGTTGAACCGCAACAGTGAGCGCATTCCCCGCTGCTTACGGCGGGGTTAGCGAGCGAATCAAAAATTGGATATAATTCCTTACGGGGGGAGATTCCCCGCTGCTTGCGGCGGGGAGCTTCAAATAGTTCGGAGATAGATTTTTCGGGATCCGTTTTGTATCCTTTAAATCCGAATTTTCAAGGTCAAAAAAAATACTTTGGCGATGTTCGAAAGATACTTATTAGAGAATTTCTTCGCCCCATGTGCGATAGACACCGGCGCCGGTAATCCGCAGCCGTTTTTGCCCTTTGTCGTCGCGGACAATGCCCTCAAGGGCGGCATAGGTGGGGAAGGTCCAAATCGCGATGCCACCCGGGTCAGGCCCCAGAAACCCGATGCGCCGTAGCACCAGGTTGAGAATACCCTCTTGATGTGCTTCAGCCCGCTCAAGGTGTGCTTCTTTCAATTGTTGATTGGCGAGATCTTCATCCGGTTTGAAATACTCCACGTAGTGCAATTCGGCTTCAATGGGAGGACCGGTGACAACCTCGTCATAGCATCCGGCATCACATAAATGGATGGCTTTATGCGAGGCGACCGACCCAACATCTGTACGAAAGGCATCACCTCCTAGATATTTTTCCCATTCGTCAAGTTTGTCAAAGCCCCGGCAGCGCCAGATGGTCATATAAGCCGGATGAGGCCCAAGGCGCAGAGTTCGGCCAAGCTGAACTACCATTTCGTCATCTGCATCGGGATCTGAAGCAGACCACCAAGATTGATCGCCTAAAGCCCGAAATATTTCAAAATGCATAAAACGGTCCCGTTCAATGTATTCGATGTAGATCATTTTTTATCTCCCCGTTTCTGGAATGGATGAAATCAAACAGCGGCTCCGCAAATCCTGCCGAAGAGATCAGGAGAACACCGAGCAGTTCGCGTATTCCGAATGGCTCACCGGCGAAGATCGCCGCCGTAATGGTCGCTACGCTGATTTCTATCATAAAGAATAATCCGACGACACCCGGGTTGAGCTGGGTAGGGCCATATACGGTTGCAAAGGCGCCCGGAACGATAAGGAACAGCGTAAGTGGTATCAGCCATGGCAACACATGCTTTACCATCGATAGGGTCGGTATGGGTGAAATCCCATAGACCGATCCGAAAATGGCCAGCCCCCCTGCGCCCAAGGTTCCCCAAAAAATGAAGGCCAGACCATAATGAATGGGATTATTCTCATCCATCAGCATCATTAAGGAAGCAAATGCCCACGCAAGACCGGAACCGAGGGCCATCCAATCGCCTATGCCCCGGGGGGCTGGAGGGCCAAGGTCCACGCCGAAGATGATCAACAGCCCCCCAAGGCCGAGGGCCATGGATAGCCAGCGGACCGGTGTGATGAGATCGCCGGTAAAGATACGAGCCAACAGGAAACCCCATATGGGCATGAGGTAAAAAAGCAAGATCGCGCGAACGACTTCCGTGAACATAAAAGAATTTGCGTATAGAACAAAGGCGGTGCCGGCGAACAGCCCACCCAGATGGAAGCGCAGACCGCCGTGCAACAAGGCGCGCCAGCGATAGATCAGAAAGGGGCAGATGGTGCACCAAGGAAATGCGTTCAACATTAGTGGCGGCCAGGCACCGGAAAATCCCGCATCGCCTAGCGCACGCAAGGGAATCCAATAAATCCCGAAAACAAGCCCGGCATAGATACTGGCGATTTTCGCCAGGTTTTCCTTAGAAGCCATTTAAAACCCCCTCGTGCCACCTTATGGATAGGTGGCACGAGGGCTCAAATACGATAAAACCGATCACCTGTCGAGACTATTCTTTTCTACCGACAGCATTCTTGACATTTCCGCGATTTTACCGATAACCTCAATCAACCTCCATTAGAGCAAACGAAAGGAATGAAGAAATGAAAACATTTGAGTTTTTGCTACCCACCCGAATCGTATTCGGAAACGGCGTCATTAAAAACATAGGATCGGAAGCCCAAAAACTGGGCCGACGCGCCTTAATCGTCACCGATAAGGGGGTACGGCAGGCGGGATGGATCGATGCCATTGCAGATAGCTTAACCGCTTCGGGCGTGGCAATGGAGATATTTGATGCGGTAGAACCCAACCCGCGAGATACGACGGTCCATAAAGGCGCAGCAATGGCCAAGGATTTCGGCTGCGATCTGTTGGTGGGTGTGGGGGGCGGCAGCCCAATCGACACGGCCAAGGCAATCGGCGTCATCGTTGCGGAAGGGGGGATCATTCAAGATTATGAGGGGCTCGATAAGGTTTCAAAACCGATAATGCCGCTTATGGCCATTCCAACCACGGCCGGCACCGGTACCGAAGTCACCTTCTGGGCCGTTGTGACGGATACGGAACGCAAATTTAAAATGTCGGTCGGAAGCCCCCTGATGGCGGCCCGGATTGCCCTGGTGGATCCGGAGATCACATTCTCCTTGCCCGCCGCGCTGACCGCATCAACAGGCCTAGACGCGCTGGTTCATGCCATAGAGGCCTATACCGCCCTGGCCGCCCAACCCGTTTCCGATGCCCTGGCCTTATCCGCCATAGAAATTATCGGGCAAAATATTCGTCCGGCGTATGCCAATGGGGAAAATGCCGAGGCGCGCTACAATATGATGCTGGGGAGTATGCTGGCCGGCATCGCGTTTGGCAACTCGGATACGGCAGGCGTGCACTGCATGGGAGAGGCAATGGGGGGCCTTTATGATATCGGCCATGGGATTAGCATGGCCATCTGTTTGCCGTATATGATCGAACACAACCTGATCGCGGATCCTCCGAAATTTGCCAAAGTGGCCAAAGCTCTCGGTGAAAATGTAGAGGGATTACCGGTAATGGAAGCCGCCCGAAAAGCAGTCGATGGCGCTTGGAAGCTTTGCGCTGATCTTAATATTCCCACGGCGCGAGAGGAAGGGCTTCGGGAAGAAGATTTCGAGCGCCTGGCCGACGCGGCTGCGAATAATGTCTGCGTGGGCGATAATCCGCGGTTGATGACAAAAGAGGATTTCCTTATATTGTTTCAAAAAATTTACAATCAGTAACAGATGACATTGGAAAACCGGAGGATCCATGGAAAAAGAAAATATAGCGCGACCCCACTTTCATCTTCTGAGTGAATCACAGCGGGCGCAAATTCATAGCGATACCCTTCACGTTTTATCTTCCATCGGAATTCGGATTGACTCGGACGATGCGAAACAGATTTTTAAGAAAAGAATCGGTGCAAGTTCCGTGCAAGGGGATCGGGTATGCATCCCAAAAGAAGTGGTCGAATATGCCATAAACGCGGCCCCCGCTGCGGTGGATATTTACAATCGCAAAGGAGCGCATGCCTTTCATCTGCCGGGAATGGCGCGCTTCGGGATTGGGGTAACGGTGCTTAACTATCAGGACCCTGAAACGGATCAAGTGCGACCATTCACTCGTAAACACATGGCATCTTCTGCCCGGCTGGGTGATGAATTAGCCAATTTTGATACCGTCGCAACCGTCGGTATCGTGCAAGATGTGCCCGTTGAGATCGCCGATCTGTATGCCACTTTAGAGATGACCGCCAATACCATCAAGCCGTTGGTTATTTTGGTCTCGAAAGATGATGCTTTCAAAACCGTACTGGATTTACTTGAGCATCTGCATGGCGACCTGTCTGCAAAACCTTTCATTATTCCCTTTTTAAGTCCCACCACTCCATTGGTGATCAGCCGCGAAACGGTTGATCTCATGCGTGAATCCATCGTTAGGGGTCTACCCTTCATTTGCTCCAACGCCGGGATGGCGGGTGCCACCACACCGATCCTGCCATCAGGTACCCTAATCCTGTTCATGGCCGAACTATTGGCGAGTCTTACCCTGAGTCAGTTGATCAAAGAAGGCGCTCCCGCCATCCTCGGCGGGAATCCCTATTTTTTCGACATGCGCGGAAGTGGATTTTTTTATGATCCGCAATGCTACCTGATAAACCTGGCCATGGCCGAAATGATGGCGCACTATCAACTACCTCATTACGGAACTTCGGGCGGGGGAATGGGATGGGGAGCGGACCTGATTGCAGCCGGGCATCAATGGATGAACCACCTGGTGAGTTGCATGGGCCGTGTGGGATTGTGCACATTTGTGGGGTCCAACCTGGGCTTTCTGGTCTTTTCACCGGCCATCGCCGTCTATGCCAATGAAGTGATTGCGCAGGCCCGCATCTTTGCCCGAGGGTTCGCATTGGACGACAGCGCCCTTGCAATCGAGGAGATCGCAAAAACCGGTCCGGGCGGTCATTTCTTGGAGACCGATCTGACCCTGGAACGCTTCCGCCAAGCCTCTTTCAGCAGCGACATATTTCCCCAGTTGACCTTGGAAGAATGGCAGGCAAAGGGATCCCCCAATACGGACGAACTCCTAAAGGCGTATACGATCCGGTTAATGGAGAAAAGCAAAGGGCCTGACGATCATGGGCATTTGATGGAAAAGGGTGAGGCATTCATTAATAAGCTGCCAACCCAAAAAAGATCGTACCATTTCCCGCAGCAGTAATTGTTTCAACACGACAAAAAAAGAACAAAAGAGGAGAAACTTATGGGTAGAGTGGATGGTAAAATTTGTCTTGTTACCGGGGCGGCCATGGGTCTGGGACGAGCGGCCGCATTGCTGCTGGCGCAGGAAGGCGCCAAGGTTATGGTGACTGATATCAATGAAGAACAGGGGCGCGATACGGTTGCTGAAATTACAAAAAACGGTGGCGGCGCCACGTTCTTGCTACATGACGTCGCAGATCTGAAACGCTGGCAGGAAGTGATTGACGCCACGATCGGGCAGTTCGGTCGTCTCGACGTCCTGGTCAACAATGCCGGGATTGCGATTGCCGCCAATGTCGAAAAGACGACCCTCGTTGAGTGGCGGCGAACGATGGCGGTTAATCTGGACGGGGTGTTTTTTGGTACTCAGCAGGCGATACGGGTCATGAAGGAGAATGGAGGGGGATCGATCATCAATCTCTCATCCATAGACGGCATCATCGGCGAGGCCGATCTGGCGGCCTATTGCGCCAGCAAGGGGGGAGTCAGAACTTTCACCAAGGCGGCCGCCGTTCACTGTGGCGAATCAGGATACGGAATTCGGGTCAACTCGATTCATCCCGGCTATATTGTGACAGCGCAGCATATAAGCTACCTCAAAGCTCTCGGCACCTACGAGGCGGAGAATGAAAAGGCAAGGCGAAGACATCCGATTGGATATCTGGGCGAGCCGAACGACGTCGCCTATGGTGTGCTATATCTGGCATCGGACGAGTCGAAATTTGTGACCGGCTCGGAATTCGTCATCGACGGCGGATACATTGCTGTATAAGTAAGCGTTCGCGGGTTCACAGTTCAGAGGTTCAAGGTTACGTTTTTATCCCCGAACTCCATTTTATCCTTGTCCCTAACCCTGAACGTTGAACCCTGAACCTGTGAACGGTTACATATTAAAATACGAAAGGACAAAATAAAATCATGAAGATATTATGCCTTGGAGCTGCCGGAAAAATCAGTCGTGAATCCGTTAATGATATCGTTCAATTTTCCGATTTTGAAACGATCACCATTGCGGATGTAAATGAAGAGGGCGGCAAGGAAGTGGTTGCATGGCTTGCAGACCCGCGTGTCGATTTTACGAAAGTTGATGTCTATGACAGGCAAAAGACAATCAATCTGATAAAAGATTACGATATCGTTATGGATGGTACGACAATTTCCATGAACGATCACACGACAGCTCTGATCGTCGAGGCCGGCGTCAACGGTATCAATCTGAACGGCTGTACTACTGAATGGGAGTATGATCAGCAGTTCAAAGATATAGGAAAAACTTTCGTGCCGGGTGTCGGGATGACGCCGGGGATTACCAACCTTATGGCAAAATACGCGGCCGACAGGCTCGATACTGTAGATACAATCCGGATAAGCCATGGTGCATTCAGACCCGTTGCCTTCTCGCCTTCAATCGCCGAGACAACGCGTATTGAGTATGATCCCAACCTTAAATCCCGTGTTGTGTATGAAGATGGGACACTGATTCAGGTCCCGCCGTTTGCCAGACCTCTGGAAATCGAATTACCTCAACCGTTTGGTACACATCTTCAGTATATCATACCTCATGCAGAGACGCTGACCCTTCCAAAATCTCTGGCAGACAAAGGTATCAGGCTGATCGAAGTTCGCGGTACCTGGCCTCCTAAAAACATGAGACTGATAAGAGAACTTTATGACTGGGGGTTTTTGCGTAATGACAAAGTAAAGATCGGAGGCATTGATGTCGGTGTTCTCGATGTGATTGCCGGCTATCTTGTTCAATCCGAAGAGGGGCAGGCCACGGACATTTATGGCTATGCCCTGCATGTGGATGTAACCGGGATCAAGGAAGGAAAGCCGGTTCAATTTGTCTTGACGCACACGCATCCGAAGTCTGACGGATCAGTGAAAGGATGGGAAAAATTGCGTGCCTATACAAGGTGTGTCGGCATACCGATGAGCATAGGGGCACAGATGATTAGCAGAGGCCGGGTCGGGACTACCGGTGTTATCGCTCCGGAACTTGCCTTTGATCCTGAGGAAATGTTTAGTGAACTTGAAAAACGAAGCATTATCGTCCACAAAAAGCTCAATTGAGGAACTGATCGGGGATAAGGAATATGGCCCAAATGGAAATAAGATTAGGTGCTCATGAAGCCTGTCAGCATCAATATCATGTTGTTTGGACTCCAACGTATCGAAAAGTTACTTGAAGTAAAATTAAAAGCGCTTACGTTTATGAAAAGCCCGGGAACAAAAGCTCAGGCATAAATGACCGCACGGCATCCGTTTCAGCGACTTCATTTGCCCGAAACGGTTTTTTGATAAACGTCGGCACCACCGTTTACGGTTTTCATTAAAGAGGTCTGATATGCGTATTGTTTCAAAATGGTTTGCAGGAATACTGCTTGTTGTCTTGACGTTTTCGGTAAACGCCTGCCAACCGGTCCTAAAAGACGTCCGGCCGGAGGCCAGCGTTCCATCACAAACCACCGTAGCGGCTGAAAAGCAAAAATCGGCCCCGAAACAAAAACACGCTCCGAAACCGGAAGCCGTGGATCCGGAAGCGCTTAAAAAGGAACGGGTACAACTGATTCCCGCCATCACTCGTCACATGCGCACCGGTGCGGTCGCAGAGGCCCAGGCGCCCATGGAACGTGTCATCGAGATCGACGCCCTGTTGGGGCACAAATATTATGCGCGCAAACTGAGCATTTTTACCGACTTTGAAAAGTTTTTCCGCAAAAAAAACGAATGGTCCGCCATCGGTCATGTCCGGCAGCTGAAAGCCGTTTTCATGGCCAAAGCCAAGGGTCAAGACCACTACAGCGTCATTGACATGCGCCTTTCCGCGGCGCACGCGGCCCGTCTGGCACAACTCACCCCGGATCAACTCAGAGATCTTGAACGCATCGTTGCGCTGAAAAAAGAAGTCAACCGTCTTGTAAAAGAAAAACAATATACGAAGGCGCTTGGCGTTCGGGATGAAATCCTGCGCATTCTGGAGCAGACCCTGGGCCGCACGCACCGGAGATATGCCGAAACCTTAAACCGCCAGGCCGTGTTACACGGGCGCGCCGGCAACGATGAGATCGAAGCCGGACTCTACCAGGAGGCGTACGATCTGTACCGTGAACATGTATCCCCTGATCATCCCGAGATCAATTGGATGCTATACAATCTGGGCCTGGTAGCCAAGAGGAAGGGGGACCTGGCCCGGTCCGCAGATCTCTACCGCCGGTCCGCGCAGGTGCTGTATAATGCTTATGGGGCGGATAATAAAAATTATAAATCCCGCCTGGGATCGCTTTCAGGGGTCCTCAAAGTTACGGCCGACCTTAAGGAAGAGCAGGGCGATTCCGCCGGAGCGCATGCCCTGTGGCTGGAATTGCGGGATGTCCGGAAAAAGCGCTTGGGAGACGACCATTGGTCGGTTACGGAAGCCAAATGGCGGCTAAATGATCTGGCGCTGATGCGGAATTTCAGTCCCGAACAGGTGCAGGCCCTGGTCCAAGTTAAAAAAATGGATAAAGAAGCCTCCCAGCTGCGCAAGGATAAACTGTATACGGAAGCCATAGCCAAACGCCTGGCTATTTTGCAGATCCAAACGCAGTTGCTGGGTCCGCAACATCCCAAAAACGCCGAGCAACTGAATTCAATCGGTGTGCTTTACACCTGGGTTGATGATCTGGAAAAATCGGGTGACTATTTTGCGCGTGCCTATGCGATGCGCATATCCACCCTGGGGGATGTGCATCCGGACGTGACTTATTCTTTAGATAATATGGGCTGGTGGCATCGGAAAATGGGGGAAAGCGAGCGCGCGGCCCAATATTTCGGTAAGGCCGCAGACCTGCAAAAGAAAATTTATGGGAAAAAGAATAAAAATTACCAGCGTAATCTCAAAGACATGATTGCAGAATTAAAAAAGACCGCCCGCGTAAAGGATAAAGCTATCGATTTTGAGGCCCTGGCCGTACTCCAAAATGAACTGGTCCGTCGCCAAGGCGAAAAGTGGGGTAAAGCCCATTGGGAGACCCGGGATGCAAAATTGGCGGCCGCCCATGCCGAGCGTTTGGCCGCACTGGGTCCGGATCGTCGGGCTCAGATCGCCCAGGCACGCACGCTTGAGCAGGAGGCCGGTGCGCTTTATGACCAAAAGGTGTATGACCGGGCCGCTCTTAAGCGGGAGCAGGCGCTCAATATCCGCCGTTTAATTTTAGGCGACGACCACCCGGAATACGCCGAGCACTTAAATCGTCTGGCCGTGCTGTACAGCCGCATGTCCCAATATCCGCGCTCCGCGCTCTTGTCGCAAAAGGCCCTGGACCTTCAGTTGAAAGCGCGCGGAAAAAACAATCCGGATACGGCACTTATGTATCACAATCTGGGCTATCTCTACGAGCAGACCGAAGATTATGAACGGACGGTCAGCCACTATCGTGAGGCCGCCCAAATTCGCAAAATCCTTTTTGGAGATAAACATAAAAAATACCGCCGCAGTCTGCGCGCGTTAGGCGAGGCGCTTGCGGATCAAGCGAACCAGGCCCGCAAGCGACGACGGTGGAAAGCCGCCCAAGCGGCTTATCAGGAACGCCTTGCGGCTATTACCGAGCTTTACGGTGAGGCCTATTGGCAGGTGGCGAGTGTGCGCTGGAACATCGTATACGTGGACAAACTGAGCCGCCTGGATAAGGGCGGGCTGGAAGCGATCACGCGCATCGGCAACCTGCACGACCAGGCCAAACAACTTCGCAAAGAGAATAAGCTTAAAGAAGCGCTCAAAACGGCGCGTAGCGCCCTTGCGGCGGTTAAAGCCCTATTGGGGACTGATGTCATCTGGCGCGCCAATCTCTTAAATCTGATGGGCGATATCGGCTACGACCTGAAA